>CALUIJ010000080.1 GCA_944320675.1 uncultured Prevotella sp. | reverse complement strand
GAGGCGGCGCGGAGGGCACGGTGCGCTCGGTGTACTACTGGAGCACGGTGCTCGACGTAGACAGTGCCAAGCGCGGCTTCATCGAGCGCCACGGCGTGGAGAGGATGTACGTAAGGTACTTCGACGTGGTGCAGGGCGACGACGGGCTGCCACGGCCCAACGCCACGCTGAGGTTCAAGACGGGCGTGCCCGAGGGCGTCGAGGTGGTGCCGACGATCTACATCGTGAACGAATGCATCATGGCCGACACGGCGCGGCTGGCCGAGAGGACGCTCAGGCGCATACTGCAGATGAACGAGACGAACGACGTAGGGCGCGTGGGCGAGATACAGATGGACTGCGACTGGACGCGGCGCACGCGCACGCGCTACTTCGCATTCCTGCGCACGCTCTCCGCCCTGGCGGCCGAGGAGGGCATAAAGGTGTCGGCCACGATACGCCTGCACCAGCTGGCCGAGGGCGCGCCGCCCGTTGAGCGCGGCGTGCTGATGATGTACAACACGGGCGACTTCACCGACATCACGTGCGAGAAGCCCATACTCGACATGCGCGACGCCGCCCCCTACCTGCGCCACTTGGCCGGATACGGCCTGCCCTTGGCCTCGGCCTTCCCGATATACTCGTGGCGCATATTGTTCCGCGGCGGCCGGTACGTCGGCATAATGCACAGGGACGACGACCTGCCCGTGCTTCCGGGCGACTCGATAGTAACACGCGCGCCCTCCATAGGCGACATAACCGAGGCCGTAAAGGCCGTCAAGGGCAGGCGCGGGGACGCATGCCGGGAAGTCATACTGTTCGACTTGGGCAACCAGAACATCAACCGATTCAAACCCGAAGATTATGAGAAGATTTTTAATTGCGACGATAATTAGCATCAACATGGCCGCCGGAGCCTCGGCGTGCCTGCCCGAAAAGCCTACGCACAACGCCTACGTGTTCAGCGTGTTCCGCCGCGAGGCCGTCGACGCGCCCTTCCGCTACGACATGAACGACTGGTGGAAACGCTACGGCGGCGAGCCGGAGAGCACCGACCAAGCCTATTACGAGAGCAACCGCGAACGCCTGCGCGAGACGGCCGCGAGGCATGGAGAAGAAGCCATGGCGGAATACATGGACCTACTCGACGCCTACCTCGACGTAAGCCGCGGCATAAGCATGGACTCGTGGGACTATCCCACCAAGGAAGAACTGGCCCGGCGCGACAGCACGCTGCGCCGGATACTCGCCGCATGCCAAGGGCGCAAGGGCGGAAAGCACGCCGGACAGTTCGCCCTGATGAACATGCGCGCCAACATGCTTTTAGGGCGCGACAAGGCCAACATGCTCTATTGGACGGCAACGGCGTCGAAACTGCCCGACGGGGTGTGGCGCGACGTGTGCCGCAACATCTACGCACGCGCGCTGCTCAACAACGGGCTGACGCGCCAGGCAACCGACATATACGCCGAACAGGGCGACATGCAGAGCATAAGATGGTGCATGAAGGGATACCGCAACATGGCCGGCATACGCAAGGTGTACGCCGACGACCCCGACTCGCCCACCCTGTTATACTTAGTGCAAGACTTGGTGAACAACCTGCAGGAAACGCTCGACACGCGCGCCGCCGGCCCCGACGCATGGCGCATTGGGGCGATAGGCACGCGCACCGTGGAGGACACCGAGGCGAGGGCGTTCGTCAGCTTCGCCGACGAGGTGCTAAAGGACGGCAGGACGGAGTCGCCGTGCCTGTGGCAGAGCGCAGCCGCCATGATAGAATACCTGCTCGGCGACTACGCCGGAGCGTCGCGCCGGGCCGACGAGGCCGTAGGGCTTAAGGGCGGAGCGCGCCTGAAGGACAACGCGCGGTGCGTACGCCTGCTCGTAAGGGCCGCCGCGGCCCCGCTCGGCGGCAAGGACGCTGAGTGGATGGCCGACGAGTTCCGTTGGCTCGACGCGAAAATCAGCGAGGAACGCGGCCGCTCCATGGATTACGCCAACCACTACACCGACGTTAAGGAGCGCCTGGCCTACCGGGTGCTCGCGCCCCGCTACGCCGCCGCAGGCAACGGCCGCATGGCACTCGCGCTATACGGCATGGCCACGGAGAACGCCTTAGACTTCGCCGCCGGAGGCCGCCATGCCGACCCCGGATTCACGTGGGGCGGCGACTGGCCGTGGAACCTCGACTACTACTCGGGCAACGAATACTTCGACCGCCTGGCCTCGATGCCGGCCGACAGCCTCGCGGCATATTACGCCTACCTCACGTCGGCCAAGGGCGACGTGTTCGAGCACTACGTGGCGCAGCAGACGTACCAGGACAAGGACTATTACAACGACCTCGTCGGCACGCGCTACATGGCTGAAGGCCGCTTCGCCGACGCTATAGCCTACTTAGGGCGCGTCAGTCCCATCTTCTTGGCCAAGCAGAACATCAGTTGGTACACGGCCAACAGGGACTACACCGTGCCGCGGTGGTTCAAGCGGCAGCTGCCCAACGTGCCCGACACCGACGGCCCGGGCAAGGCTTCGCCCACGGAAAACCTGAAGCTGAAGTTCTGCAAGGACATCACGCAGCTGGCCGGAGAGTACAACCTCGCCCCCGAGGGGGACGATAAGCAGGGGCTGGCATACCAATTAGCCGTGCGCTACTACCAGGCGTCGTGCTACGGCGACTGCTGGTTCCTCACGCACTACGCCAAGAGCGTGGCCGACAGCGCACGCCCGGGCGAGCTCGACTTCGCCGCCAAGGCCATGGAATACCTGGCCGAGAGCAGCCGCGCCGCCGACATGCAGACGCGATACCGGTCGCTGTACGCCCTGGCGTTCATCAGCGTAGACCCATGGTACACGGAGACCTACGACGCCGACTACAACACCGTGGTAATCCCCCGCGCCGCCTCACGGCAGTACAAGGCCCTCGCCGCGCTGGGCCGCTTCGCCAAGGAGCACCCGCAGGACGTCGATGCCCGCACGACGCGCTGCGACGTGCTGAAACAGTTTGAGAAACTGGCGGAATGAGCGCCGGCGGCGCGCCGCAACCACGTCATTTTACACTAAATACACGGTTTTATTTCCGTATTAGCGGTAAAAACACTACTTTTGCACGTTTGAACAACGTCCCAAATAAACATCTGGAAATGTCATCTGTAACTATAAGAAAGGTGAAGGACAAGAAAGACCTTGCCCGATTCATCGACTTTCATTACGACCTGTATGAAGGTTGCGCGCAGGACGTGCCCAACCTGTTCAGCGACGAGATGAAGACTCTCGACAAGACGAAGAACGCCGCCTTCGAGTTCAGCGAGGCCGAATACTTCATGGCCTTCTACGGCGACGGCCGCATGGCCGGCCGAGTGGCCGCCATCATCAACCACCGCGCAAACAAGCGTTGGGGGCGCAAGTGCGTGCGCTTCGGTTGGATAGACTTCGTCGACGACATCGACGTGAGCCGCGCCCTCTTCAAGGCCGTCGAGGACTACGGCCGCTCCAAGGGCATGGACGAGATGATAGGCCCGCTCGGCTTCACCGACCTCGACCCCGAAGGCATGCTCACATGGGGCTTCGACCAGCTCGGCACCATGCCCACCATATACAACTACCCCTACTACCCCGAGCACATGGAGCGGTTGGGCGGATTCGAGAAGGACAACGACTACGTGGAGTTCAAGATGATGGTGCCCGACACCGTGCCCGAGAAGTACACCAAGATAGCCGAAATGATACAGAAACGCTACAACCTGCACGTAAGGAAACTCACGAAGAAGGACGTGTTCGAGGGCGGATACGGCAAGAAGATGTTCGACCTCATCAACACGTGCTTCAAGGACCTTTACGGATATTCCGAACTTTCCGACAAGCAGATAGAGCAGTACATCGGCATGTACTTCCCCCTGGCCGACCTCAGCCTCATCACCGTAGTCGAGGATTGGAACGAGAACAACAAGCCCGTGGCCGTAGGCATCACCATTCCCTCACTCGCACGCGCCCTGCAGAAGTGCCGCCGCGGCCGGCTGTTCCCATTCGGCTGGTGGCACGTATTGCGCGCCCTAAAGGCACACAAGACCGAAGGCGTGGACCTGCTCCTGCTCGGCGTACTGCCCGAATACCGCATGAAGGGCGCCAACGCCCTGATGTTCGCCGACCTGATACCGAGATACCAGGCATACGGATTCAAGTGGGGAGAGAGCCAAGTGGAAATGGAGACCAACGAAAACGTGCAGAGCCAATGGCAGTATCTCGACCCGCAGCTGCACAAGCGGCGACGCTGTTATAAGAAGTGGCTTTGATTTTATAAAACCGAAAGCCACAAACACACCAACGCTCCTTAGCCAAAGAATACACCACCCGGCTTGCATTATGCCGTCAACGGCGTATCCGTCAAATCCGTATTATTGCCCTTATATGGCTTATCAGCCCAATCAGGCTTATTAATCAGCAAAAAAACATGAGCGAAAACGACCAACTTAACCCACAAGTTGTTTACAACGACGACAACATCCGCCACCTCTCCGACATGGAGCACGTGCGCACCCGCCCCGGAATGTACATCGGGCGTTTGGGCGACGGCTCTATGCCCGAGGACGGAATATACGTGCTCTTGAAGGAGGTTATCGACAACTCTATCGACGAATTCAAGATGAAGGCCGGAAAGAGGATAGAGATCGACCTCGACGACAACCTCCGCGTGACCGTGCGCGACTACGGCCGCGGCATACCGCAGGGCAAGCTCGTCGAGGCGGTAAGCGTGCTGAACACCGGCGGAAAGTATGACTCTAAGGCGTTCAAGAAGAGCGTCGGCCTCAACGGAGTGGGCATAAAGGCGGTCAACGCGCTAAGCTCGGAGTTTGAGGTGAGATCCTACCGCGACGGCACGGTGCGCACGGTGAAGTTCGAGCGGGGAGTGCTGAAGAGCGACGTGACGGAGGACACGCAGGACGAGAACGGCACATACGTCCACTTCGAGCCCGACGCGACGCTGTTCAAGAACTACTCCTTCCACAACGACTTCGTCGAGACGATGCTCCGCAACTACACTTACCTGAACACGGGGCTTACCATAATGTTCAACGGCCGCCGCATACTGAGCCGCCACGGGCTCAAGGACCTGCTCAACGACACGATGACCAACGACGGCATCTACCCCATAATACACCTCAAGGGCGAGGACATCGAGATAGCCTTCACCCACACCAACCAGTACGGGGAGGAGTACCACTCGTTCGTCAACGGCCAGCACACCACGCAGGGCGGCACCCACCAGAGCGCGTTCAAGGAGCACATAGCCCGCACCATAAAGGAATTCTATGGCAAGAACTTCGAGTACACCGACATACGCAACGGCCTCGTGGCCGCCATTGCCATCAACGTGGAGGAGCCGATGTTCGAGAGCCAGACCAAGATAAAGCTCGGCTCGCTGACGATGGCGCCCAGTGGAGGGGTCAGCATAAACAAGTATGTGGGCGACTTCGTGAAGACCGAGGTGGACAACTACCTGCACAAGCACGCCGACGTGGCCGAG
>CALUIJ010000079.1 GCA_944320675.1 uncultured Prevotella sp. | reverse complement strand
CGATGGTTACGAGGTAGTCAAAATGCTTCTCATTCCTGAGTTTCGCCATCTCGCCGGCGAAATCCTTCAACTCGAATATTTTGTGTTCTAATTTCATCGCTTCCTTATATTAAATGTTAGAGGCGTTCGCCGTATTAAGGGCTTCGGAAGCCTCTTTCAACTGTTCCTCGCTGACGTTGCCGTCAACGATTATGGGCTTCTTCTCCTTATGGTTCACTCCGCCGAAGAACTTCTCCACCTTAACTTTCCTCTGCAGCTGCATCATTCCATAGAGAATGGCCTCGGGGCGCGGAGGACAGCCGGGGATGTAAACATCCACAGGCACGATTTCGCCGATGCCCTTCACCACATGGTAGCTGCTCTTGAACGGACCGCCAGATATGGCGCAGCCGCCCACGGCCACCACATACTTAGGCTCGGCCATCTGGTCGTAAAGACGCTTGAAGGCCGGAGCCATCTTGTGCGTAATCGTACCGGCGCACATGATAAGGTCGGCCTGGCGCGGAGAGTTACGTGTAACCTCGAAGCCGAAGCGGGCGAAGTCGTAACGGGCGCAACCTACGGCCATGAACTCGATGCCGCAGCAGCTCGTGGCGAAAGTCAACGACCACAACGAGTTGCTGCGCCCCCAGTTGATGGCGCTGTCGAGAGAGCCCACCACTACATTAACACCACCCTCGTGAAGCTCTTCTACGATCTTCTCGAGAGACTCATTGTCTTTGAATTCCGAATAAGGAATACTCTTGATAACGGGCTTTCTTACTTCCATTCCAGTGCTCCTTTCCGCCAAGCGTAAGCAAGGCCAAATACTAAGACTAACAAAAAGAATCCGATGCTGACCATTGCCATCACGCCGAACTCCTTAACTACGACGGCCCACGGATAGAGGAACACCGTCTCCACGTCGAACACGAGGAAAAGGATGGCGAAAAGATAATAGCCCACGTGTACAGGAATCCACGAAGACCCGTGAGTAGGAATACCACACTCGAACGGCTCTCCCTTCACCTTGTTATAACTACGCGGACCCATCAACTTAGCGATGACAAAAGCAGCCACTACCAAGAAAACAGCCGTTATCAAAACGGTAACTAACAAGATAAAATACATATATATTTTATTTAATAAAACGTAGCACTACAAAACATCTGCAAAGGTACAATTTATTTTGTAAAGATTAAGCAAAAACTTACAATTTTTATTCTGCAAGACGATATTTAGGCATTATGTACGTCCCGGCACATCTTAACCAATTCATCCATAGGGCTTTTTATTACTTTCTGCAACTTGCAGCCTTCAAGCCGTGCGGCGAGCGCCAGCTCCTCCTTATAATAATAAGCTATGCTGCCAACCGCACCGACAGGCAAGCCGCTACGGTTGTAAAGGTTGACGTTGTGCTTGAAAAAGCTCCTGAAATTATCTATAACCAAAGTCCTCAAACCGTTATCGTCCAAATGGTTGCGTATGAAGACCGAAGTGCTTGCGAGGAACCTGTTGGGCATCGGCTCCCTATACACCTTGTTTATTATATCAGGCAACGTAAGGCCGCTTTCCGCAAGGAACTCGTCGCGCAAGGCTTCGGACAGACCGCCCTTGAACAAGGCGTTGATGAAAAGCCGGCCCAAAACAGCCCCGCTGCCTTCATCGCCGAGGACATACCCGAGCGGAGGAACGTTGGCCACGATGCCATTGCCGTCATACAAACAGGAGTTTGCCCCCGTGCCGAGTATGCATGCTATGCCCCACCCACGGCCGAACAAGGCCCTCGCGGCTCCGAGCATGTCGGAAGAGACTTCCACCTTCTCCGCATTTACGAAAAAACGCCTGAAAAGCCCATCGAGCATCGCCACCTTATCGTCACGGCATCCTGCGCCGTAAAACTCGACTTCGCCAATCATGCCGACCGAACCGAGTCGGGCCGCCACTTCGCCAACTAAAATACGTTCGATGCTGCGGGCGTCCTGCTGGAAAGGATTGATGCCCTGCCCCGCAAAACGGCACACGGCCGTCCCGCCGTCGACAACACACCAGTCGGTCTTCGTGCTTCCACTGTCTGCGATTAGTTTCATTGTAAACATTATAATGGGTTTGAAAACGCAAAGTTATGAAAAAATACGGAAACCGGAAAATCCAGTCAAGACAATCTTAGCATGCCGTAAAAAAGAAAAAGGAATATGGAAGCCGGCATGCCGACGGCATACCAACTTCCTCTTCCTTATTAACAACATTACCTCTCAATTACATTTCAGGAAACGTGCTTGGCACTTCGGCTGACGCTTACTTAACCAAATACTTCTTATCCTTTATTATATATACGCCGTGCGGCAGGCCGTTGAGGGCTTCGCCCATGGCTACCTGCGAGCGGACAAGCCGTCCCGAAGAGTCGTAGACGTTGACCGGTTCCGCCGCTCCGCCGTCGGCCGCCGTGCCAGCTATGCCGCTTCCGCCGTCGGTAAACCTCTCATACTCAAGGTTTACTGTGGCGGCATCGCCCTCGGTAACGTCGTGCAGGGCAATGTAATACGTGCCGTCAAGCCCGAGTCCGCATCCGCCAAACTCCTTGGCGGCGGCTCCGTCGGCGCGGTAAAGCTCTTCACCCGCGGGCGAGAACACATGGAGCGTACACTCCCTGTCGGCCCTCAACGCAAGGCTGTCGCCGGCCAAGGCCTCGACGGTGTACCACGCAATGCTGTCCGCCGGCGGCGTCGGCGAGGCTATGGTCCCATCAAGGTCGGTAAGGGCGAACGCCCCCGTCACCTCGCGGCTTACGCGCGTGTCTATGAAGCGGGCCGAGTCTTCGGCGGCGCGACCATAGGTGTTGTAGAAGCGGATGTGGAAGTCGTTGACGGCGTAGACCATCGGCCGGCCGTCGTCCACGGCGAAGTGGAAGCACTTGCTGCGTATGGGCCTCTCGTCAACATCGAGCAACTCGACGAGCTGCAGCGGGTTTTCGCGTTCGGCCAATACGACCGAGCGCGGCTCGGCGTAGCCGTCGTTGAGCCAATAGTCATACTGCACCACGGCCCCGCCGCCCACCGGCGTCTTAACGAAGAACGCCGACATGATGTTCGAGCACAGGCCGCCGTCGCCGGCGAGGAAGTAAAGCAGGCGGTGGAGGCCGTCGCCGAGCGAGGAGGCGTCAACGTCGAAATGGAACGTGCGGCCGTCGGTCGTTGCGGCCTGCTCGTAATGCATGCCGCCGTCTACGGAGTAATAGCACCGCATGGCGGCAACCTCGGCCGACGAGGCCACGCGCAGGAAGAACGACTCCTGCAGGCTCGACGCCGCCCCGCTCGGGGTGACAATCATGGTCTGCGCCTTGTGCAGGCCGTAGGCTATGCCCGTAGCGTCGAAAGTCCAGTTTATTATGCCGTCGTGTGTGGCGACATGTTCCTGACGGTAGAGCACCGAATCGACGAAGAAGAGGCACGCCATCGAGTCGATGCCTTCCGTCTGCGGTATCTTTATGAACATGTCCCTGTGTATGGTTGAGGGCGAGCTGCCGGCTATCTGCGTCTGCACGGTATGGTAGCCGTCGGACAGACGGGCCACGTCGATAAGAGTCTGCCCCGACCCTTTCAAGGTGTCGCGGCGCGTGTCGTTGTCAAACCAGTAGGTGCAGGGCGTGTCGCCGCCGAGGGTCTTCATGAACATTGCCTGGCGCGCGGCCGAGGGCGAAGAGCCCAAGGCCTGCACCTGCAACGTATGGAAGCCCTCGGAAAGGTCGGCCGCGTCGAGCGCGGCGCCGCCGTTGGCAGCTGTGAGCGTGCGCCTGGCGCTCTCGCGGTCGAACCAATACACGAGCTGCGGGCCGCCGTCCGTGGGCGCCTTGATGAACAGCCGCGCCACGGGCGAACTCCACACGCCCTGTCCGTCGGCCACCTGCATGTAGAGCGTGTGCATGTTGTCGGTCAGCATGCTTGCGTCTACGCCTGCGGCCATTCCGCTTACGGTAACGGCTGCGTCGTCCCTGCCGTCGAACCAGTAGCGGTATCTGTAGTCGCCTTGTCCGTTGGCCGTGGCGTAAGCCGCGAGCAAGGCGACGCTAATCAATAAGCTTCGCATAGGCCGTAGTGTTATTATTCGCCTCCGTTCACCTCAATGTCGACGCTCAGCTTGCCGTCGGCCGTTGTCTTGGGCGAAACCTCAAACTTGGTTATGCGCGGGTTGGTCGGCGTAGCGTCGTAAGGTATGTTTCCGCCGTATATGCCTACTTCTGTTCCGTCCGTACCCTTCAATATGTTCTTAGCCTCTTCGGTAAGCGTATACGGGTTGCTGTCGGAGTAGTCGCCCAAGAGGTTGGCGATGCGTTCATCATTCTTGGGAACACGAACGTTGGTTGTGTTGGGTATATTATTTAAAGCACCGCTATTATCGGAAATGAATAGATTGTTGTAATAAGAATTATAACTGTTTGAAAGTACATCCACCAATATGCAATTCTTAAATTCTGAATTATCTAAATTAGATCCAAAAACGATTGAATTAATCAATGAATAATGCCCATTATTTCCACTGCGATAAATTCTTTTAGCAACTGTGTTTATAAAAGACGCAGATCCGCCATCACTGCCATAAAATTCATACGCAATACGACAATTTATAAAATTAAGATCTTTCATAACACTTGTATTATAGTGTGCATATGAGAAATTATTAAACCTACACTTCAGGAACATCGCGTTCTTCAAATTGGCAACTTCGATTTTCTGATTATGAAAAATTCCCTCCATCGTAAGAATGTTCGTAACGCTGTCGGCAATGTCAATCTTGAAGTTCTCGGTAATTATCGTCGGCTCGATAGCGTGTACCGTGTCAACCTCCATGCCGGCACCGCGTATAGTTACAGCCTTAGTGATGTCAACCCCGGCGAACGAACCGGAAGAGAGCGTGATAACGTCGCCGTGGTCGGCGGCTTCATGCGCCTGCTGCAGGGCTGATGCGCCGTAAAACGTTGAGATTTGCCCGTCGTGGCTGAGCGTGGCCATTAGTGACGACTGGGCTACGGCTCTTGCCCCGCACAATACGAGCGCGAGCAAGGCAAGGATGAATGTCTTTCTCATAATAATTTAGTTTTTTAGCTCGACCTATAACCCTTCAATTCGGCCGCAGATTAATAATAGGTATTAAATTTTTAGTTTAAGGTATTCCCAAACGACGGGCAAGAGTTTGTCTCATGCAGGCACGACGCATTTCATGAACGCACGTCTGTCAAGAATAATATGGCGGCATACACCGAACCATTACGCCACAAATTTACGAAAAAATACTTATACGCCAAAACATTCTTTAATCAAAATGAAATATTTTTCAAGAAAATCTTATACATGTAAACTATTAATTAACACTTTTACAGTCAGAGTGAAAACAACGGTGCAATGAAAAAACTTCGGTGCTTCCTCAGGACGAATGCAAAACATACGTTAAGCCACAATAGCCATCAGAACGTATATGCATGAATTAATCCGTGTGTTTCATACTCTGTTTAATGACCGATTTGGTTTATTATTCCTGACGGACGGTTTGATTGATATTCCGTACTTTTGCTTTCATTATGGTTTTGCTTGACGCACAGAAACAGCAACGGCGAAAAAATTTCATAAGGCGGACGCATATACGCCGCTCCAAGGCGTGCAAGCATAACCGGCTGACCACACGCACGTTAGGCACAAACCCGACCCGCATGTGCATAAAAAAGAAGATAAAAACGAGGAAAAAGGCCGCATTCAGGCACGGAAACAGCCGGTTTCCGGCAGGCATTATGCCCGCTTTTCATGCGTAAACGGCCACGTTACAGCGCGTAAAAGACCGTGTTTTATTACGGATTAGACGGTATTCAACGCCGCCGGCGCATGCATCCGGCAATAAAAAAGGCTAAAAACGACTTGCAGGAATCCTGTTTACGGAGAAAACACTGACATTCAGGTTTTGACATAATGATACGGCAAACAGGCAAAGCCGTATCATTATGTCATACCGCCGCACCGTAGTGGGCGGACAAAACGCCCTTACCCCCTACCCGAACAACGCCCTCAATGCCTCTTCGACCTTGCGCACGGGTACAAGCTCGATGTTAAACTTCCTGCGCGAAAGGCCTTGCAGGTTGTATTTAGGCACGATTATATGGGTAAAGCCGAGCTTTTCGGCTTCGGCTATGCGCTGCTCGATACGGTTGACGGGGCGCACCTCGCCGCTAAGCCCCACTTCGCCGGCCATGCACCAACCGCCCTCTATGGCCGTGTCGACATTACTCGAAAGCACGGCAGCTATCACGCTGAGGTCCATCGCCATGTCGGTAACACGCAGGCCGCCCGCAATGTTAAGGAACACGTCTTTCTGCATAAGCTTGAAGCCGACGCGCTTCTCGAGCACGGCCAGCAGCATGTTAAGGCGGCGCTGGTCGAACCCCGTGGCGCTGCGCTGCGGCGTGCCGTAAGCGGCGGTCGAAACAAGGGCTTGCGTTTCTACGAGGAAAGGCCGCGCCCCCTCGATGGCCGACGATATGGCCACTCCGCTAAGGCCCTCGTGGTCTTGCGTAAGGAGAAGCTCCGACGGATTAGAGACCTGCCTCAGTCCGTCCTGCCGCATTTCGTAAATGCCGAGTTCGGAAGTGCTGCCGAAGCGGTTTTTAGTAGAACGGAGTATGCGGTACATATAATGCTGGTCGCCCTCGAACTGTATTACCGTGTCGACGATATGCTCAAGAATCTTAGGCCCCGCCAGAGTGCCTTCCTTATTAATATGTCCTATCAATATCACCGGCACGCCGCTCGACTTGGCGAAGCGCAGCAACGCCGACGCACACTCGCGCACCTGCGTGACGCTGCCCGGCGAACTGTCGACGCTGTCGGTGCTGATGGTCTGTATGGAGTCGACCACCACGAGGCCGGGCCTTACGTCTTGTATGTTCTTGAAGATGTTTTCAAGCGACGTGTCGCAAAGCACGAGGCAGTCGTCGGCCGAGAGGCCGCCGTCAGACCGGCCGCCGGCAAGGGCCTTCACGTCGTTTGCGTCCCCGCGTCCGCCGGCACGCAAAATCCTTTCGGCGCGCATCTTCAGCTGATGCGCGCTTTCCTCGCCGCTGACGTACAGTATGCGCCGCCCCGGCAGGTTGAGTATAGTCTGCAATGTCAGCGTACTCTTACCGATGCCCGGCTCTCCCCCAAGCAGTACTATCGACCCGGGCACCAACCCTCCGCCAAGCACGCGGTTGAGTTCGCGGTCGCGCATGTCGATGCGCGGCTCGTCGTTAGCCGAAATGTCGCGAAGCGCAAGCGGACGCGCCTTGTCAGCGCCGAGGCGTCGCCTTACCGACGCCGCAGCCGAAGCCGCCGACGCTTGCCCCGCCGCGTCGGGCGCGACACGTATTTCCTTGAAAGTGTTCCATTGCCCGCAACCGGGACACTTGCCTATCCATTTAGGCGACTCTTGCCCGCAATTCGAGCATACGTAAGCTATCTTGTCTTTTGCCATACATTAAAATAGGATTTGGATGAAAGCGCCGTCAATCGGGAGTTACGACCACCCTTGCATGCCGTATTAAGCACTCGGACATCAAGGCAATACACCCCCACGGCACCACATATTTATATTTACGCTTGACAAAGGTAATCATATTTCGCAATTATCAAATCCATTTTCTCAATTAAAATTCAGTAATATTTTTTTTGAGTTACAAAATAAATCATTAACTTTGCAGCATCATAACAAAGCGGTAATGACTAATATCGCACATTAATAACAACTCGGAAGGGCGACTTGTGTTTCAAACGCAGGGCTGCCCTTTTTAGTATTAGGCCACGGGGCGTAAGGTTGCAGCGGCGTATAATAATTAAGGTGAAGCCCGCAAAACCCTAAAACCGCATGTCCCCAAAAAACAAAAACCGCAGAACCCTAAAAAACATGAGACATATAATCCTGATAGTTTCAGCCGTCGCAATTGCCGCCATGACGGGATGCGGCCCTTCGTACGACGAGGTGAAGAAGCAATCGCAAGCCGAATGGAGGCAACAACGGAAGGCTGACTCGCTCGCACTGAAAATAGGCGTAATGCCTACGTTGGACTGCCTGCCCATATACGTGGCAAAAGAACACGGCATGTTTGACACTACGAAGACGGACATCAGGCTGAGACAGTTCAACTCGCAGATAGACTGCGACGCCGCACTCGTTAAAGGAAGCATCGAAGGATGCGTGACCGACATCGTGCGCGGACAGCACATGAGCAGGAAAGGCACGGCCGTCGAATACGTGGCGGCCACCGACGCCCACTGGCAACTGATAAGCAACAGGCTGGCAAGAATAAGGCGCATCAACCAACTTGGCGACAAGATGGTGGCCATGGCGCGTTTCTCGGCCACCGCCCTGCTTGCCGACTATGCGACGGACAGCGCAAAGCTTAAGAGGGAGGAAGTATTCAAGATACAGATAAACGACGTAAACCTAAGGCTGCAAATGTTAACCAACAACGAAATGGACGCGATGTTGCTGCCCGAACCGCAAGCCACGGCGGCAAGGCTTTACAAGAATCCCGTCTTAATGGACAGCCGCGACAAGGACATGCGCTTCGGCGTTATAGCCTTCAGGAAAAAATCAACCGCCGACGAACGCCGCCGGCAACAACTCAAAGTATTCATCAACGGATACAACGCCGCATGCGATTCCATAAACAAGAACGGACTGAAACATTACGCCACGACGATAAGGAAGTATTACAAAATAGACGACAAGACGATAAACGCGCTGCCTAAAACGAAATACGAACACGCCAAGGCTCCGCGCGGCAAAGACATCGAGACGGCAGACAAATGGCTGAGAAACGAATAAAAACCACTTGGACGAGCCTTCAATTTTAAACACCACACCTTGAACGACGAACGACAACCGACTTCATTTCTATGGACAATAAGGAAACAAGACGAATAAACGGCATACTGGACGAACTAAACAACGGCACGCTGGGCGGAGCGTTACGCTCGGCGCGCTCGTTTGTCAACGACAACCCGCAACTCATCTACGGCGAGGAACTTGAAAACATCGAGAACGACTACCGCCTGATGCTGGACTACATGAAGAGAGGATTCAGCGACCCGCAACGCGAAAGCATCTACGCAAACCTTACCGTAAGGTTGTATAAGTTCACCGCCGACATGCACATGGCTTACCGCACACAGAACGTACAATTCTTTACCGACGCCGCACGCAAAGCCATGAGGAAACCTTTCACCACGGACAACGTCAAGGCCGAACTCGAAAGCTTCGTCGCCGACGTGGCAATGCTGAGCCTGGAAACGGGGCCGCAAAGGACGGAAAAGAGCAAGGAGATATACAAAAGGCACAACGACTTCATGCAGGCTCTATTCTGCAACATCATAGTTTCAAGGCAATGGAACGAGTCAGAAGCCGTTTTCTACGAAGAGCTCATACTCTCGCCCACAACCGACTCAGTTGACGCGCAACTGCTTACAAGCGCACTCACGCTTGCGGCAATGAACAACATGGACGCAAACAAGTTCATCGTCTTACTCAACGTTTACCTTAAGGCGTCCGACGAAAAACTCAGGCAGAAGGCCTTTGTCGGATGGGTGTTCTCGTTATCGTCGGAAACCATGGCGTTCCCAAAGTTGGAACAAGCCGTCCACGAAGCCCTTAAAGACATAAAGGTAGCTAACGAAATAGCAGACCTTCAAAAGCAAATGGTGTTCTGCCTGAACGCCGAACACGACACCGACACAATAAGGCGGGACATCATGCCGGAACTTATGAAGAACAACAACCTCAACATCACACGTTCCGGCATTACGGAAAAAGAGGAAGACCCTATGGCAGACGTGTTCGACCCGGGAGCTTCAGAGCGCGCGATGGAAAAGATGGAAGAAAGTTTCCAAAAGATGATGAACATGCAGAAAGCCGGCTCCGACATATACTTCGGAGGTTTCTCGCAGATGAAACGCTTCCCATTCTTCTACAACGTAGCCAACTGGTTCTGTCCGTTCTACCTTGAACATCCTGAAATAGAAAGCTCTACACGGGGGCTTAAGGAAACGCCGCTGCTGGCCAACATACTGAACAACGGGCCGTTTTGCGACAGCGACAAATATTCGTTCACACTGGCCGTATCATCGGTAATCAGCCACCTGCCGGCCAACATGAAAGAAATGCTCGGCTCGCAAGAAGCCTTGGGCCCGATAATGGACAAGGACGACCAAAACAGTCCTGCATACGTAAGGAGGATGATACTGCAAGACATGTACCGCTTCTTCAGGCTGTTTCAGCAACGGGGGCAACTGGCCAACCCGTTTGACGCAAAACATTTCACGTTCATCGTGAACGCACTGTTTGACAATACCGCCGTAAGCGAGTCCATACCAGACCTTTGCTTCTTCATGATAAAGCACAAGAACAAGGAAGCGTTGGAGAGCATCTTGTCAAAATACGACGGAGGCAACGACGCAAAACTGTTGTTGGCGCACGGCATATACGAATTGAACTTCGCCAAACGGCCTGTAAAAGCAATCGGTTATTTGGAAAGGCTGGAAGCGCTTGAGCCAGGCAACAAGCGTGCGCTCTCGTTGTTGGCGCGTTCGCATTTTGAAAACGGTGAATACGAACGCTCTGCCTCTTATTACGGGAAGCTGCTCGAGCAGGATCCGGAAAATAAAACCGCCACGCTGAATTATTGCGTGGCACTGTCGAAGGCGGAGAAATACGACGCGGCGATAAACCTGCTTTACAAGCTTGACATAGAGATGCCCGACTCGATGCCCGTAATACGAGTACTGGCGTGGACTCTCATGGGACTTGGGAAATACGGACAAGCCGAGAAATATTATAACCGGCTGTTGGCAAGCGAAGATGCCGAAACCGGAGATTGGCTTAACGCCGGATATTGCGACTGGCTGAGAGGAAATGTCGCTGATGCCGTGAACAAGTTCGGCAAATTCATAGAAGCGCAAAAAAGCGACAGCATAACCGAAGAACTTAGGAACGACAAGGATTTCCTGACAAAACACGGCCTAACCGAGACAGACATGCGAATAATGTCAGACCTGATTCTTTTTTAAAGCAGACGAGTTATCAGCAGACAAGCAAACGAGCAAACAAGCAGACAAGTGAAATTTGCCGGCGTTATCTTTATGTTTGTTTGCTCGTCTGCTGATAACTTGTCTGCTAATAACTTGCCTGCTGAGAAAACTTACAAGAATGGGGCGAGCAGATGCGCGAACCAACCGACAAACTTTTTCCACGGCGTACGCCATTTGTTCCAAACCTCTTCCGTAAGCTTAAAGGAATCTGCCTTATCCTTATCAAACAAGCCGCTGAGTTCCTTCGTCGTACAAGGATCGATGATTACAGCGTTTTCCTCGTAGTCAAAATTCAGGCTCCGCGAGTTAAGGTTGGCACTGCCTACAGTACAGAAACGTCCGTCTACCATTATCACTTTCGTATGGTGGAACCCTTTCTTGTATATCCACACGTCTACGCCGTGTTTCATAAGCTTATGCACATTGTAGAACACACAATCGGGAGTCAACGGTATGTCGCTCTTCTCCGACACCATCACCTCCACCTTAACGCCGCGCTTAACGGCGTTGCGCAAAGCCCGCTTAAGCGTACGGTTAAGCGTCAGATAAGGGTTTACGAGCTTTATGCTGTCCTTAGCCCCGTTGATTGCTTCGGTGTAGAATTTCCTGATGATGCCGTTCGTCGTCCTCGGTTCGCGGTTGATGATGCCCACCATTTTCCTTCCGGCCGTGCGGCAAGTATCGGGCTTAAGCCCCGTAAAATGTTCCGCATCATTGTACCCGCGGTAATACTTTTCCCCGGCGACATCCTGCCCCGTCACCTTGTTCCACATTTTAAGGAAAATGTCCTGCAGGGTGTTGACTTCGCCGCCCTCGATACGGCAATGCATGTCACGCCATTCGCCTACTTCTTCAGTGCCCGTAATATAATAATCGGCCACGTTCATTCCGCCGGTATACGCCAAGCTGCCGTCAATCACGACTATCTTGCGGTGGTCGCGGTGGAACACATGGTTTATCCAAGGGAAGCGTATCGGGTCGAACTCATATATCTCTATACCTTCCGAACGGATCTTCTCCAAGTGCTCTTTCTTCAAGGGGCGGTTGTTTGAATCGTTGCCGAAACCGTCGAACAAGGCGCGCACCTCCACCCCCTGCGCAGCCTTTTCAGCAAGCAGCCCGAAAAGCAACGAAGCTATCGAGTCGTTGCGGAAGTTGAAATACTCAAGATGTATGCTGCTGCGCGCCTGGCGTACGGCCTCAAACATGTCGTCAAACTTCTCCTGTCCGCTCGTAAGCAACACTACCGAATTGTCATGCGAGAACGACACGCCCTCGTCGCGCAACTGCCCCACTATCAGCGAATCGGATGTCTGTGCACCTGAAACAGTGCACAAGAATACGAGCAACAGTGCCAAAAACAATCTCTTCATACCTTTAATATCCTCCATCAGCCAACTGACAATTTGGATGCACGCAAGCGTTTCCACCCGCCTGCCGTGCATGCCGCAGGCACGTACGCCCATATTCCGACAAGGCCGCAGCGTGCAAATCAAGGCTGCAAAGTTATCGAAATTGTTCGATTAGTCCAAATATTTAACACATATTACCGACATTATGTAAAACATTCTAATTTGTTTTTGCGAAAAATCAATTTATCAATACCTTTGCAGCGGCAATGAAGGCAAAACGAACCATTGCCAAAATAATTATTGTCAAACTTAACAACAAAGAAAGGAAAGAGATTATGAAGAAAATTTGCATGACACTGGTTGCCGCGCTGTTCGCCGTATGCGCAAGCGCGCAAGTTTACTTAGGCGGCAATGTCGGAATAGCAAGCGTCGACAACGGCGGAGACGACGACGTTACGCTCTACAGCCTCCTGCCCGAAGTCGGCTACAAGTTCAACGACAACTGGGCCGCAGGCGTATTGTTCGGATGGTCGAAAGGCAGTCTCTCTTACAAGAACAACGACCTTGCGTCAGACGGATCAACGACCCATACTTTTGAAATCAACCCTTACGCACGCTTCACGTTCCTGCACGGCAAGCTCATCAACGTGTTCTGCGACGGCGGCTTCGGCTATAAGCACTACAACGGTTTGGGCGACCAATACTCTATCGGACTGAAACCCGGCGTAGAGTTGAAGCTCGACAAGTTCAGCCTTGTAGCCCACGTAGGCTTCCTCGGCTACCAAAAAGCCGACCTTGACCACGGCGGCGAAGCCAGCATCTGGGGCATGGACTTCGACGGCAACAACATCTCATTAGGCGTTTATTATAACTTCTGACATAAGGAAAGACCCTTGGAGGCGTTAAGACGGACAGGCACAAACTTTCCGCCGCAATGCCGCCCGAAACAAAAGGCCTTATAACACACCGTCTTTTACATGCTGAAAGGTTACCTTTTGGAGCGCAAAAGGTAACCTTTCAGCATGTAAAAGACGGTGTTCTGAAAAACCAGCATACCATAGCCGCCCACTTGCCGAGCAGGCATCGGCCTCCATTCAAATTTCCACCCTTTTACATTTAACCACAATCATTAAAGCGTAATACCTGAAGATGTGCTTGTTTCACATACTTTTGGTATGCTTGTGCGTTTCTGCCTACATCTTGCGTCCCGTCACGGGCATGTGTCAAAATTAAGAAGTTATCACGAGTTAACTGGAGTTAGCTCGTTTCACTCGCCGAAATTAACCGGCAGCACCTTGTATTCCAATAACTTTGCATTTGTCCGATAACTCCAACGCGAAGCGTCTAACTCCCATTAACTCCATTTTGGCACACCATCAAAGCCGGAAAACAATACGCCTGACGGCAGCACGAAATATGGATGAAGCCTGACGACCGATTAGGGCTCAAAGGCCGTCTTCATATTCAGTCGTATCCCTTATACCTGCGTCGCGCAGCGCCTCCTTGCGCTCAACGCACGTGCCGCACCTGCCACAATGGCGCAAGCCACCCTTATAACAGCTCCAAGTCTCGGCATAGTCGATGCCAAGCTGCTTGCCGCGCCTGGCGATATCCGTCTTTGTAAGTTCGGTGTAGGGCGCAAGCACCTCGATGCCTGGATAAGTGCCGGCCTTCGTAGCCTCGCTCATGGCCCGCACGAACCCCGGCCGGCAATCAGGATAAATGGCATGGTCGCCGCCGTGGTTGGCCATCATGACATATTTAAGTCCCTCGCTCTCGGCTATGCCTGCGGCAATAGAGAGCATTATGCCGTTGCGGAAAGGCACAACAGTCGACCTCATGTTGTCGTCGGCGTAATGCCCCTCGGGTATGGCGTCGGCACCGCTAAGCAGAGAACTTTTGAAATACTCGTGCATGAACCCAAGCTTTATCACGGCGTGCCTTATGCCAAGGCGCGAGCAGTGCAACTTCGCGAAACGTATTTCCCTCTCGTTATGATTACTCCCATAGTCGAACGACAAGCCCAAGGCAATGCGGTCCCGCATGTCGTAAAGCAGCGTCGTGCTGTCCATGCCGCCGCTTATTATTATAACAGAATCTTTCATTCCTTTAATTATATGCTAATCAAAAACTCTAACAACGTGCAAAGGTAAGCATTTTATTCGGATAATGTAAAGCAGACATTGCATAACGGTGACAACCTTGCCAAAAATCATAAAAATATCGCCGGGACATTAATTTTTGTCAGTTAAAATCACTATATTTGCATGGTAAAACAAAGATTACCGACCGCGCCGCCACACCACGGCAAGGCACGACGGCGCAGAAGGCGGCAGGATACTTCGCCTACATTTTTTACTTCAATATAAATTTAAGGTAAACATGAAAATCGAACAATTCAATTTTGCCGGAAAAAAGGCAATCGTGCGCGTTGACTTCAACGTGCCATTGGACGAAAACGGAAACGTAACCGACGACACCCGCATACGCGGCGCCCTCCCTACACTTAAGAAAATACTTGCCGACGGCGGCAGCGTAATCATGATGAGCCACATGGGCAAGCCCAAGGGCAAAGTGAACCCCAAACTCTCTTTGAGCCAAATCGTAAAGAACGTATCAGAGCATCTCGGAGTCGAGGTGAAGTTCGCTCCCGACTGCGCCAACGCAGACAACGAGGCCGCAGCCTTGAAGCCGGGCGAGGCCCTGCTGCTTGAGAACCTGCGCTTCTATCCCGAAGAGGAAGGCAAGCCAGTAGGCATCGACAAGGCCGACCCTGCATACGACGAGGCAAAGAAGGAAATGAAAACACGCCAGCAGGCTTTCGCCAAGAAACTCGCCTCTTACGCCGACTGCTACGTGATGGACGCCTTTGGCACCGCACACCGCAAGCATGCCTCTACGGCCGTAATCGACGAATACTTTGACAAGGACAGCAAGATGCTGGGCTACCTCATGGAGAAAGAGGTCAAGGCTGTCGACAACGTGCTGAGCAACATCAAGCGTCCGTTCACGGCCATCATGGGCGGCTCAAAGGTTTCTACTAAAATCGGCATCATCGAGAACCTGCTCGGCAAGGTTGACAACCTCATACTCTGCGGCGGCATGACATACACCTTCGCCAAGGCCCAGGGCGGAAAGATTGGTAAGTCGATCTGCGAGGACGACAAACTCGACGTAGCTCTCGACGTCATCAGGAAGGCAAAAGAAAACGGCGTGAACCTCGTGCTCGGCACTGACTGCATTGCTGCCGACGACTTCTCCAACGACGCAAACACCAAGGTTTGCCCCGCCAACGACATCCCCGACGGATGGGAAGGCCTCGACGCCGGCCCCGATACGCGCAAGGCTTTCGCTGAAGCCATCAAGGGCGCAAAGACAATCCTTTGGAACGGCCCCGCAGGCGTATTCGAGTTTGACAACTTCATCGGCGGCTCGAAGGCCATCGCAGACGCCATAGCCGAAGCTACGGCAAACGGTGCGTTCTCACTCATCGGCGGCGGCGACTCCGTAGCCTGCATCAACAAGTTCGGCATGGCCGACAAGGTGTCTTACATCTCTACCGGCGGCGGAGCGCTGCTCGAAGCCATCGAGGGCAAGGTGCTTCCGGGCGTTGCCGCCATCGAAGCATAATCAGTTGTCAAATGTTATATAAAACAAAATGATTTTGTATCATAGTGATTTGGAAGCAGTTGTTCCGTGAGGAACGGCTGCTTTTTTTATCACGCCGCACTTACGCCGAATCAAGCTTTCACGCAAAAGGGCCATGCCACGCACGAGGCGCATACCAGCCTATGGGAAGGAAACAGCTTGCCTGCGGCCCGGAAACAAGCTGTTCCACAAACTGGGAAAAGCTGTTTCAGAGGCACAAGCAAGCATGCGGCGGAAAATACTGGATGATTTTGGGTTGAGCGGCAGATTATTTGGCCGGCACGTAGCCGCTCTTCATCACGATTTGCTGACCCTTGGGTGAAAGAAGGAATCTTATGAACGGCTCTACTACGCCGGCCTTATCGGCCGTATAATAGTAATAAAGCTCACGGATTATCGGATAAATATGACGGCGCCCCATTTCCATGGTTGGATAAA
>CALUIJ010000078.1 GCA_944320675.1 uncultured Prevotella sp. | reverse complement strand
AGCGAAACGGCCTGCCACTCGATGGTAGACTTCTTCCTGCTGATACAACTCGCCGGAACGGGCGACGAGCTCCAGGGCATCAAGCGCGGCATCATGGAAATATCAGACGGCATCGTGATAAACAAGTGCGACGGCGAGAACGTGGACAAGTGCCACTTGGCGGCGCGCAACTTCCGCAACGCCCTGCACTTCTTCCCCGCCCCCGAAAGCGGTTGGCAGCCTAAAGTGTTATGCTACAGCGGCTTCTACGGCACGGGCGTGAAGGAGATATGGGACATGGTTTACGAGTACGTCAACTTCGTAAAAGGCAACGGCTACTTCGCCTACCGCCGCAACGAGCAGAGCAAGTACTGGATGTACGAAAGCATAAACGAGCACCTGCGCGGCAACTTCTACAACAACCCGGCCATACAGCAACGGCTGAAAGAGGCCGAGCGCTCGGTGCTCGAAGGCGAGCGCACCAGCTTCGCCGCGGCGAAAGAACTATTGGACTTATATTTTAACAAGTAGTTTTAACAACCAGCCATGCAAATAGAGATAGACAGCGGCAGCGGCTTCTGCTTCGGCGTGACCACTGCCATACGCAAGGCCGAAGAGGAACTGGCCGAGGGCAAGACGCTTTACTGCCTCGGCGACATAGTGCACAACGGAATGGAGTGCGAACGCCTGCGCCGTATGGGGCTGATAACCATCAACCACGACGAAATGAGCCGCCTGCACGACGTGAAAGTGCTGCTGCGCGCCCACGGCGAGCCGCCCGAGACTTACGAACTGGCCAAAAGGAACAACATCGAGATAATCGACGCTACGTGCCCCGTGGTCCTGCAGCTGCAACGGAGGATAAAACAGAAGTTCGACTCTAACCCCGACGCGCAAATAGTGATCTTCGGCAAGCCGGGGCACGCCGAGGTGCTCGGCCTCGTAGGGCAGACAAACGGACGGGCTACGGTCGTGGCCGACTTGGACGGAGTGAAGTCGCTCGACTTCAACCGCGACATCTACCTATACTCGCAGACAACGAAGTCGCTCGACGAGTTCCACCGGATAATCGACTACATATCGGCCCACATATCGCCCGAAGCCACGTTCAAGAGCTTCGACACGATATGCCGCCAAGTGGCCAACCGCATGCCGAACATCAGCGCGTTCGCCAAACGCCACGACCTGATACTCTTCGTGTGCGGACGCAAGAGCAGCAACGGGCGCGTGCTCTTCAACGAATGCAAGAGCGTAAACCCCAACAGCCACCTCATCGAGGGGCCCGACGAAATCGACCCGGCGTGGACCGAAGGCGTTGAGACCATCGGAATATGCGGCGCGACGAGCACTCCCAAATGGCTTATGGAGCAATGCCGCGACAAGATACTTGCCGACCGCGGCCATGATGACGGCCGTCAAGCTACTTTGACAAAATGAAACCGAAACATGGAGAGCTGCTTACTTTTCGGTTTTCGTTGACGCTCCACAAGAACGTTTGCGGCAAACCACACACTTCAGACGGATAAAATCCCGCCTTACGGTGTATCAACGCAAGTACTTGACACACAAACCATTACGACAAAAGCCTGCCGGACATACAGATTCCGACAGGCTTTTTTCATGTAAAAACTTACCTTTTAGGATGCGGAAGCTTACCTTTTACCGCCTGAAAGACGGCCTTTTCGGCACCGGAAAACAAGCTTCAGCCGCACAAAAGCCAAGCTTTCAGCGGCTGTTACGCAAATGCGACGTTTACGAACGCCACGTTTGCAAAGCAGGGTTTGCATTTCCGACGGTTACGATTGCCGGAATCAGAATCCATGACGAAACACCGTTTTTGACAATTTGACGGCATTTCAGACGAATAAGCAACATGGCGCAAATCCCATCCGGCCGGCAGCGATGCCGCCAAGCCGTCAAAACACGGGCAGGGCCATAAGCTGTCGCACCATCGTGAGAGCCAGGCGGCGCTGCCCCTTGTCGCTCGGATGGAGCAGGTCGGTGGCCGGGTCGCGGAAGTAAGGTTGCTGGGCCTCAACCATCGGGTTCATTCCGCAGACGGAATTAAGGTCTATCACCGGCACACCCCATACGTTGGCGGCCTCATTCACGGCATCGACGTATGCGCTGAAATACTCGCCGCAGAGGTTCTGCCAGCTCTCGTCGGGCTGCAGGTTAGTAGGCCCGAACTCGGCGCGGGCGCGGTGGATCGGCGTGAACAGCACTATCTGCTTGTCGGGAAACAGCTCTTTCAGCCGCTTTATGCCGATGTTCATACGTCCGCGGAAGGTGCCCTCGTCCATAGCCGGAGTGCGGCGCATGCGCCTGTACGCCTTCTTTTCGCCGTGCACGGCGGCCTCTACCGTGCCCTCGGCCTCGTCGTACCAGCGGCCGAGCGGCACTCCGGCGTTGAAGTCGTTGGTGCCTATGAACACCGTTACGGCGTCAACGCTGTCGCCGTGCTCGGCCTTCAGCCGCCCGGCCTGCCTCGGGATGTCGTCCCACTGCCGGCCGCTCACTCCGTAGACGTAAGGCGTAAGGCCGAGCCACTCTTGCAGATAGTTCCAATACTTCTTAGGCACGTCTTTGCTGTTGTTACCCGGGTCGGTCATCGAGTCGCCCAAGAAGCCCACACGCTTGCCCTGCCACGGATGCGCGGCGGCGCACGCCTGGGCGCCGCATTCCGGCGTACATGCCTGCCGGATGCCGCCGCCGGTCTGCCCACAGGCCGGCGCCATGCCGAGCAGGGCGGTGATGATGATTAATGCTTTCTTGTTCATTGTAGTTTCGTTTTGCGGGCGTAAAGTTATGAAAAGTTATCCTAAAATGCGCAACGCAGTGTGAAAATGATGATTTCCAGCGCATAAAAGGCTTTTCAGACGATGAAAAATAAAGACAAAAATCATCCTCTTTTATTTTGCGTTACGCCATAATTGCGCTATATTTGCATTATGAAAATAGAATTAGGCAAGTGGTTGATGGATATTGCCAAATACATAGTAACGGCACTACTCCTATCTTCCGTATTCGGTGATATGCAGAATCCGTGGATTGTGATATCTGTAATATTATCGGCTGCTATTACTTTAACGATAGGGTTAATACTGATCAGGGACAAGAATAAGGAGGAATAAACAATGATGGGAGCAATAGCTGTATCAATTTTCGTCAGTGCGGTAGCGATAATCGGCCTTATTTATTTCAACAGGCAGGATAAGAAAAAAGCATCGCATACAACCAAACGTTGAATGAAAAACAATGCCAGGCGGTTAGACTGTGCTTAATTTATAACTTTTTAATTATATGCTTAACATTAACGACAAAGCCCCCGAGGTATTGGGGCGCGACGAGAACGGCAACGAGATAAGGCTTAGCGACTTCAAGGGCAAGAAGCTCGTGTTGTATTTTTATCCGAAAGACCTTACGTCGGGCTGCACAACGGAAGCCTGCAACCTGCGCGACAACTACGGAGAACTGAAGGCCCGGGGCTACGAGGTAGTGGGCGCGAGCGTCGACGACGAGAAGAAGCACCAACGGTTCATCGCCAAGAACGAGCTGCCGTTCCACCTGATAGCCGACACGGAGAAAACGCTTGTTGAACAGTTCGGCGTGTGGGGCGAGAAGAAGATGTACGGACGCACGTACATGGGCACGTTCCGCACAACGTTCATAATCAACGAAGACGGAGTGATAGAGCGCGTTATCACTCCTAAGGAGATAAAGGTGAAGGAGCACGCGCAGCAGATACTGAAATAAAACATATTGTTAATCACATAAAAACCAATCTATGATAAACCGACAATTATTGCATCCTGAAAGCATCGTGGTAGTGGGCGGCTCTAACAACGTCCACAAGCCCGGCGGCGCATTGGTGCGCAATCTTATCAGCGGCGGCTACAAGGGCACGCTGAGAATAGTCAATCCGAAGGAAGACGAAGTGCAGGGCATCAAGGTGTTCCACGACGCAGCCGACATTCCCCCCACCGACTTGGCCGTCCTTGTCATACCGGCTCCGGCGTGTCCCGACACGGTAGAGCTGCTCGCAAGCCAAAAGGGCGTGAAGGCTTTCATAATAATCTCGGCCGGATTCGGCGAGGAGACTAAGGCCGGAGCCGCGCTCGAACAGCGCATCTTGGACTCTTGCGAGAAGTACGGCGCTGCGCTCATCGGGCCCAACTGCATCGGCCTGATGAACTCGTGGCACCACAGCGTGTTCACGAAACCCATACCTACGCTGCACGAGAAGGGCGTCGACTTCATCAGCGGGTCGGGAGCCACGGCGGTGTTCATCCTCGAGTCGGCCGTAATCAAGGGCCTGCCGTTCAACTCCGTATGGAGCGTCGGCAACAGCAAGCAGATAGGCATCGAAGACGTTCTGCAGTACATGGACGAGAACTTCGACCCCGAGCGCGACTCGCACATCAAGCTGCTTTACATCGAGAATATCTCAAACCCCGACAAGTTGCTGTTCCACGCCAGCTCGCTCATACGCAAGGGCTGCCGCATAGCGGCTATCAAGGCCGGCAGCAGCGAGAGCGGAAGCCGCGCCGCGTCGTCGCACACGGGCGCGATAGCCAGCAGCGACTCAGCCGTAGAGGCCCTTTTCCGCAAGGCCGGCATAGTGCGCTGCTTCTCACGCGAGGAGCTTACCACCGTAGGCTGCATCTTCACGCTGCCTCCATTGACGGGACGCAACTTTGCGATAGTGACCCACGCCGGCGGCCCGGGCGTGATGCTGACCGACGCTTTGTCGAAAGGCGGACTCAACGTGCCTAAGATTGAAGGACCCGACGCCGACGAACTGAAGGGCAAGTTGTTCCCCGGCTCGTCCGTATCCAACCCCATCGACATCCTCGCAACCGGCACTCCCGAGCATCTCGCGCTTGCAATCGACTACTGCGAGAACAGATTCAAGGGTATCGACGCCATCTTCGTGATCTTCGGAACGCCCGGACTTGTACAGCTTTACGAGGCTTACGACGTGCTGCACAAGAAGATTCTCGAATGCAAGAAACCGATATTCCCCATCCTGCCGTGCCTCAATACGGCCGGCCCCGAGGTGGCTGAGTTCTTAAAGAAAGGGCATGTCAACTTCAGCGACGAGGTAACTCTTGCAACGTCTCTTACGCAAGTGATGAAGACTCCGCGCCCGGCAGCTTCCGAAATAGAGTTGTTCGGAGTCGACGTGCCGCGCATCCGCGAGGTTATCGGAGGCATCGAGGGCGACGGTTACATATCTCCCGAACAAGTGCGCAAGCTGTTTGAATGCGCCGGGATACCTATGGTGCCCGAGAAAGTAAGCTCCGACAAGGCCGAGCTCACGGCTTTCGCCGAAGAGGTTGGTTATCCCGTAGTGGCCAAAGTCGTAGGTCCTGTGCACAAGAGCGACGTAGGCGGAGTGGCGCTCAACATCAGGACGGCCGAGCACCTCGGCTTGGAGTTCGACCGGATGATGAAGATCGAGGGCGCGACCGGCATCATGGTGCAGAAGATGTTGAAAGGCCGCGAGCTGTTCATCGGCGCTAAGTACGAGCCGCGCTTCGGCCATATCGTGCTCTGCGGACTCGGCGGCATCTTCGTCGAAGTGCTCAAGGACGTGTCGAGCGGACTTGCTCCGTTGTCTTACGAGGAGGCTTACTCGATGATACGTTCGCTCCGTGCTTACAAGATTATAAAAGGAACGCGCGGACAGAGGGGTGTCAACGAGAAGAAGTACGCCGAGATAATAGTGCGCCTCTCGACGCTCTTGCGCTTCGCAACGGAGATTAAGGAGATGGACATCAATCCGCTTCTCGCCGACGAGGACGACGTTGTAGCCGTCGACGCGAGAATAAGGATAGAAAAGAATTAAGAGTTAAAAGTTAAGAATTAAGAGTTAAGGAAGCATGCTCTTGTGGTGATTTTAACAACAAAGCATATTTTCTTAACTCTTAATTCTTAACTTTTAATTCTTAACTTTTAATTATATAAATTCCACCATACGATGAAGATACTCGTCATTGAAGACAACGCCGACCTGTGCGAAGTTATAGTCCGTTCGCTTGAAAAGGAACGCTACGTGGTCGAGTCTGCGCCCGACTACGCTTCGGCCCGGACCAAGGTTTTCGTTTACGAATACGACTGCATCCTGCTCGACATCATGCTGCCCGACGGCAACGGGCTCAACCTCTTACGCGAACTGGCCGGAAAAGGGAAGCGCAACAACGTGATAATAATATCGGCGAAAGACTCTATCGAGGATAAGGTGAACGGCCTTGAACTCGGTGCCGACGACTATCTGGCAAAGCCTTTCCACCTTGCCGAGCTGCACGCAAGGATACGCAGCGTGCTAAGACGCAATTCGCAGAACGGCGAACGCACGATAAGGCTCGGCAACGTGTCCATTCATCCCGACACGTTCAAGGTGGAAGTCGACGGCAAGGACATCGAACTCGGACGCAAGGAATACGACATATTGTTTTACCTTGTCAACCGTGCGAACCGACTCATCGAGAAACAGACGCTCGCCGAGGCCGTGTGGGGCGACAACATCGACCAAGCCGACAACTTCGACTTCATCTACGCACAGATGAAGAACTTGCGCAAAAGGCTCAAGGCGGCCGGTGCCGACATCGAGATTAAAACGGTTTACGGTTTCGGATATAAGCTCGTAAAAGTCGAAAAGGAACAAGCCGGCTAACTACGGACAGACAAACCGATACGCCTTACCACCGGACTGCCGGCCACTTGCCGTCCGTTAAAAGAAATGATATGAAACTGCAAAACGTCATAACATTCAGGCTCTCCATACTGAAAGCCGTCAGCATAGCCCTATGGGCCGTGTGCTTTTATTTTGCCATAATAAAGGAGATCAACAACGAGACGGACGAAGCACTGACTACATACGCCGAAAACATCATCACCGATTATCTTGCAGGAGTGGAACTGCCGCCGCCTAACGAAATATCGGGCAACCTGTACAAAATACGCAACATATCGGCCGACTACGCCTCACGCCACCGCCATATAAGGTACAAGGACACGGAAATGTACTTCAGCCGGAACTACGGCTACGAACCTGCACGCTCGGTGACATACATATTCAAGACCGACGACGGCCAATACCGCGAGCTGTCAGTATTCACAACTACGATAGACAAGGACAACCTTAAGCGCGCGATACTCTACTGGCTCATCGCCCTCTACGCCGTGCTGCTGTCAGGCATAACGGCCGTCAACCTCTGGACCGTGCGCCACAGCATGAAGCCGCTGAAAAGGCTGTTCGACTGGCTCGACTCTTACAAGCTGGGACAAAAGAACAAGCCGCTCTACAATCCGACGAACATCAACGAGTTCAAGAAACTTAACGAGACCGTAAGAAACAACATCGAACGCAGCGAAAGGCAATACGAACAACAGAAAATGTTCATCGCCAACGCATCGCACGAAATGCAGACTCCTCTTGCCGTATGCACGAACCGGCTGGAAATGCTTCTCGACGACGAGACTCTCACCGAGAGCCAAATGGGCGAGATAATAAAAACGCTGCGCACGCTGAAAAACCTGTCGGCAACAAACCGTTCGCTGTTGCTGCTGTGCAAGATAGACAACGGACAGTTCAACAACAACGTTGAAACGGACATCAAGGACGTGGCCGGACGCATACTGGCGGACCTCAAACCCATATACGGACGCAAGGACATAACTGTAAGCACCGACATGCGGCAAGCTCCAAAGGTTGAAATGGATGCGTCGCTCGCCGACATCCTGCTGGCCAACCTGCTCAGGAACGCATTCATCCACAATACGGACGGCGGCAGGATTGCCGTCAAGACCGACGGAAGGACGTTCAGCGTAGCCAACACGGGAGCCACCGCCCCGCTCGACGAAACCAAGATTTTCGAGCGTTTCTACCATTCGGCCGACAAGAAATCGTCGACCGGACTCGGCCTGGCGCTCGCCAAAGCCGTGTGCAACCTTTACGGATTCGGCCTGAACTATCGCTTCAACGACGGAATGCACGTTTTTACAATAACATTCCCTAAAAAATAGTTAAAGCCTCACACTTTCCCCGATATTTCAGATTCTTTTCAGAAACACGTACGACCTTTGCATCAGAAACAAAAAACATGAATACAAACCCTAAAAAACGCAAGATTATGAAAAGAATCATCCAAACCGCAGTGGTGGCATTAGTTTGCCTCGTAGCTTTCCAAGTAAACGCAATGGCCGACAACGACAAGCCGATAAACCTCACGCAACTGCCCGCAACGGCGCAGCAGATAATAAAGAAACACTTCTCGTCAAAGAAAGTGGCACTGGCAAAACAAGAAACAGGCCTGTTCGAGAAAAGCTATGAAGTAGTGTTCAACAACGGGGAAAAAGTGGAATTCGACCGTAAGGGCAACTGGACCGAGATAGACTGCAAGATGTCAGCAGTGCCCGCAGGCCTCGTTCCGGCAAAGATCTCACAGTACGTCAAGACCACCTACCCCGGAGCCAAGATCAAGGAAATAGAGATAGACGACACCCAATACGAGGTGAAACTGTCGAACATGCTGGAAGTGACGTTCAACAAATACTTCCAAGTGGTTGACATCGACGACTGACCTCGGCGCCAAGCCTATCAACCGAAAAGCGGACGGGAAGGCAAACCTATAACCACGGCACACCAGCCTCCGCACATTGCGGGACAACCCCACACGCCAGCCCGTCCGCCTACCTACCGGTAACAATCAAACCGCCTGCTTACAACCATAAAGCACGCCAAACTTAAGAACAGTAATGAAGACTATCCTGAAAACAACACTCGTCGCCTTGGCTATGGCATTGCCCATGCATGCCTCGGCCAACACCGACGGCGACAAGGCAATACCGCCCGGCAAGCTGCCCAAAGCCGCGCTGCAGACCATCAGCGCGCACCTGCCCGGACGCAAGATAGCCATAGCCAAGGTGGAAACCGAGCTGTTCAGCAAAAGCTACACGGTGATATTCACAAACGGCGAGAAGATAGAGTTCGACGGACGCGGAAGGTGGACGGAAGTGAAATGCAAGCGGTCGGCCGTGCCCGCGTCGCTCGTCCCGGCGCAGATAGCGCATTACATAAGGGCCAACTATCCCGACTGCCGCATCCTGGAAATCGAACGGGACGACGACGAATACGAAGTCAAGCTGTCAAACTATATCGAAGTAACCTTCAACGACGACTTCGAGGTAATAGACATCGACTGACCGATAAGACAGGCTTAAAAGAGTTAAGAATTAAGAGTTAAGAATTAAGAAAACATGCCTTGAAGGTAAAAGCATCCGCCAAGACATATTTTCTTAATTCTTAACTCTTAATTCTTAATTCACAAAATCGTCAGTTCCTGAACGTAAGTCCGTCGCCTGCAGCGTCTACTACGATGGGCTTTTCCCTGTCTACCGTGCCGCTAAGCAGCTGCTTGCTCAGGTCGTTGAGCATGTAACGCTGTATGGCGCGCTTTACGGGACGTGCTCCGAACTCGGGGTCGAAGCCGGCCGCGGCGAGGAAGTCGACGGCCGCCGGGGTTACGTCGAGCGTCACGTCCTGCTGTTCGAGCATGCGTTTCACGCCGTTAATCTGCAGACGTACCACGTCGGCAATCTGCGCCTTGGTAAGCGGCAGGAACATTATAGTCTCGTCGATACGGTTCAAGAACTCCGGACGGATGGTCTTCTTGAGCATCTCCATTACCGTATGCTTCGTCTTCTCGACTACGGCGTCGCGGTTGGCGTCGGTAATGTGCTCGAACTCCGACTGTATGTACTGGCTGCCGAGGTTAGAGGTCATTATGATGATGGTGTTCTTGAAGTTCACCGTGCGCCCCTTGTTGTCGGTCAGCCGGCCGTCGTCCAATACCTGCAAGAGGATGTTGAACACGTCGGGGTGGGCCTTCTCAATCTCGTCGAAGAGCACAACAGAGTAAGGTTTGCGCCTTACGGCCTCGGTAAGCTGTCCACCCTCGTCGTAGCCAACGTATCCCGGAGGCGCACCGATGAGGCGCGACACGCTGAACTTCTCTTGGTATTCGCTCATGTCGATACGTGTCATCATCGTCTCGTCGTTGAACAGGTATTCGGCCAAAGCCTTCGCCAGCTCGGTCTTGCCGACGCCCGTGGTACCGAGGAAGATGAACGACGCTATCGGCCTTTTCGGATCTTGCAGGCCCGCGCGGCTGCGCCGCACGGCGTCGCTTACGGCCCCGATTGCCTCGTCCTGTCCGATTACACGCTTGTGAAGCTCCTCTTCAAGGTGGAGCAGTTTGTCCTTTTCGCTTTGCATCATGCGCGTAACGGGTATGCCAGTCCAACGGCTTACCACCTCGGCGATGTCGTCCGCGGTCACCTCCTCGCGTATCATGGCGTTGCCGTCCTGCGTCGAGCGCAGTTGCGCGTGTATGTTCTTTATGTCGTCCTCGAGGCGGCGCAGCGTGCCGTACCTTATCTCGGCCACGCGCTCGTAGTTGCCTTCGCGCTCGGCGCGCTCGGCCTCGAAGCGCAGCTGCTCCATCTGCTGCTTGTCCTGCTGTATCTTGTTGACGAGCGCCTTCTCGCCTTCCCACTTGGCGCGGAACGCCTTCT
>CALUIJ010000077.1 GCA_944320675.1 uncultured Prevotella sp. | reverse complement strand
GTATTCCTCGACGCGGAAACTTGCAACGCCTCCGAGCGAGTTCTCCGTCCTTATCGTATAATTGCCCGTAAGTCCGCCCTGCGGCAATGCGAAGTCGGCCGAAGCCGTGCCGTAAGCGTCGGTGGTGGCATCCTTTTCGGCTACGGTCTTATAGTTTGCGTCTTTCAGTGTCAGCTTGATAGTCCTGCCGCTTACGGCCGTCTGTTCAAGCCTGTCTATGTGGCGCAGTATTACGGCTACATGCACGGTCTGCCCGGGGCGGTATATCTTGCGGTCGGTGTATATCGCCGCGGCATCGCGGGTGCTTTTGTTTTCGTAATAATAGAATCTGTTGCTGGTGGAATTGAACGGCAGGGCGTTGTCCGTTGCGCAATATGCGCGTGTCTCCCAGATGTCGTTACCCTTGGCGTAAGCGTATGTCGTTTCGCCTTTGTCGTCGCACGTCAAGGTCTGTAGCCTTTCATTCCTCTTCTTTATTGTTATCTTCGCGCCGGGCATGGGCTGGCCGGTAGTGCCGCTGACTACGGCAAAGCGTATCTTTTTGCCGGGCAGTTCCTGGCTGACAATGAACATGTCTGACACGTAAACCAACCGCCTTTCCGCCTCTACTGCCTTGTCGTTTGCCGAAAGTTCCATAAGGTAAACGCCAGTCTGCAGTCCGCTTACGGCGAACGAGTCCTCAACTGTTTCATACTCGGCGTATTGGCCGAAGCTCTTTGTCTGGGTCTGTTTCGTTCCGTTTACGGCCTTAGCCTTAAGAGCGTTGTAATCCTTCTTGTCGTAAATGTTAAGGTCGGTCGCTCCGTCTACGTTGAGCCTTGTCAGCGTAAGCGTCAGCCGGTCGATGTTGCGCACTTTTACTTTCAGTGTGTTTCCACTGCCGGGCAGTATCACGTCGTGCTCCATTTCGGCGTTAAACTCAGGGTTGGTAAGCTCTTTCGCGGCATTGCGCAGCGTCTGCATGCGCGGCCATGCGCCCCAGCGGCTCACGGCTTGGTTTATAAAGTCATACTTGTCTTTCGGCGTAACGTCGTTGCAACGTGAGATAAATTCATATTTTGTTATGGCCGCTTCGCCGCATGCGTCCAGGTCAGAATATAGCCGTATGAGCGAATCGAGCGACGTAGCGTAGCGCGAGCCTTTTAGCGTCCTTACGTAGCCGTTGCCGCTGTTCGCGGCGTTTTGCCTTACCATGTCGAGTGCGGTGAGCAGCGCGGCGGTACGGTTTGAGGTGGTGGCGTAATAAGAGTGCATCGCCGCGTAATCCTCGGCCGTATAGCCTATAAGGCTCAGTAGGTCGTTGCCGAACAGGGCTGCGTCGCGCCCCTTCACGACGAACGGCCCGTAAGCGTCGACTGTTTTCGACGCGAGCATTGCGGGGTCTGCCAACGCTTTCTTAAAATACGCCTGCGCGAGAGTGTCGGCTGCGTATCTTTGTATGCTGCGTTCGCTGCACGTCTTGCCGAGTGCGGCATAGCATACGGCGGCCAGTGCGGGGTCGGCCTGCTCGTAGCTTTTCGCTTTCTGTTCGAGGCGTGATATTTGCGGAGCCGCAGAGTCGGGCGATACGGTGTACCATGTCCGCATTTTGCGCCATTCGGCCTTTAGCAGTTGGCCGTAGTTCTTCTCTTTTTCAGCCTTGGCGACGATGCTTTCCAAGTGTTGGATCTGCGTTTTGGGCAAGTCGCGCTTTACGGCGTCGTCAACCTTTTTCCACAGTTCCGTATATCCGTCGGCAAACATATTTATCGGCATTAAGAGTGATATAATAAGTAAAGAAAGCGTTGTTTTTCTCATGACAAAATATTTTTTCGTTCTTAAATTCAAGCATTCACGACGACATTCCATAAAGCGATAATCCTTATTTTACGGAATTATGGGGTGAAAACCGTTTTACAAAGGTAGGCAAATAACCTTAACCGACAAAACGATTTAATGTTTTTTACGGTTGTTTGGTTTTACGGTTGTGCGGTTTGTGTGGGGTTTTGGGGTTACGGTTGTGGGATTATGCGGTTTGTGTGGGGTGCGCGATTGCCTTACAATCGTAAGACCCTAAGTGAATGTGAGTTCGGTATAAGATAGTGTGATGATAACTTTACGTTAAGCTGTCTGATTGTCATTGCCTTAACGGCGATTTTCAATTACCTACCGGCCGCTTAAAGAATATAAGGTGATTTGGCAAGATGTGGATATTCATAAAACCTAAAAAACAATTTCAAGCACTTCCCTTATAGCGTGTCGTATGGCCATGATGGGGTGATAGAGTAGCATCCTCGGGCCTGAGTAGCGCATTATTTCCCTGATGCGCTGTTTCATTTCGGGCCGGTAACAGTGCACCTTGCAAAGCCTGCACGTAGGCTTCCGCTCGCCGAACGGGCATCTCGACAGGCGTGCGGCGGCATACTCTACCAGGGCCTTGCATTCGTCGCATAGTTCCCTGTTGCCCTCCTTACGCCGGCAATACAGGCGTATCATCGTTTCTACGGTGCGCTTCTCAGCTTCAATCCTCGACTTGCTTCTCATACCGTAAGCGTCTGGTTTTCAGTCTTTCAACTTTATCTTGCAACCGTCGAGACTCTCAATTACGGCCAACGACTCAACCCGTATTCCGGCCTGCCGTAGGTAGTCGCCGCCGTGCTGGAATGCTTTTTCAATGACGAACCCCATGCCCGCAAGTTCGGCCCCTGCTTGGTTAACAAGGTCGATTATGCCCTTGGCGGCGTTGCCGTTTGCAAGGAAGTCGTCGATGAACAGCACCCTGTCGCCGCGCCCGAGAAACTCGCTGCTAAGGCAGATGTCGTAAGACTTTTGCTTGGTGAACGAGAACACCGACGTCGTGAGCATCCCCTCCATCGTTACCGGCTTTTTCTTCTTTGCGAACACTACCGGCAGTTCGAGCAGATAGCCCGTCATAATGGCCGGGGCGATGCCGCTGGCCTCGATAGTGACAATCTTGTTGATGTCGGCCGACGCGAAACGCCTTACGAACTCAACGGCGATCGACTTCATCAATACCGGGTCCATCTGGTGGTTGATAAAGCTGTCAACCTTCAGTATTCCGCCTTCAAGGCATTTGCCGTCGCGCAATATCCTTTCCTTAAGTGCTTCCATAAATCCCTTTTTAACTGCAAAATTACAGCAAGCCGAGCGGAATGCAAAATAAAACGTAGTGAAACGCATTTTTATTTTGCATTTGCCTGACAGCTATCCTCGATTCCGAGGCGCAACGCGATGCCGTCGGTTCGGTTTGGGGGAATTGTAAAATAAGATAGTTCTAAACGTTAAGAAGTCGGTTGCATTTTGTCATTCCGGGCTGGGCCCCGGAATCCAAGAAACATCATATTTACAAATAATGAGGGTGGCGGCACTGGATTCCGGGTCCCGGCCCGGAATGACGGAATGCCACCGACTTCTTAAATCCAATACAACACGATACTTTTTATGAAATAATCCTTATACCGAACTTACGTTGATTTATGTAAAAAATACAGCAAGCCGGGCGGAATGCAAA
>CALUIJ010000076.1 GCA_944320675.1 uncultured Prevotella sp. | reverse complement strand
GCTGAAATAACTGTATTTCAGCGGTTTTCATGATTTTTCGTTTTGTAAAAGTGGTGCCACCAGGAATCGAACCGGGGACACAAGGATTTTCAGTCCTTTGCTCTACCAACTGAGCTATGGCACCATTGTCTTGCTTTTTGCGAGTGCAAAGGTAGTAAAAATAATTTTAATCGGAAGAATGTTCATTTGTAAAAGTTCGCGTTTTTAACTTCTGTTTAGAAATAGAGGGCTCGTTGAACTTAATTTAACGTGGGAGGGCGTTAGGATAATGCCTTTAAGGCATCAGGCTTTGTATTTGATTTGATACGGGCTGATGTCTCGCGATATATTTATTAAGAATACCTTATACCGAACCCACGTTGGTTTATAGGGTGAATCCGTATCCTAATACGAGTGATATGTTGCTGTTTCTTATTCCGCTGTCGATGTATTTATAGATGTTGCGTGTAAAGGATATGTCGTAACGCAGGTCGACGGTGAAGCGGTCGTGCCTGTAGGATATGCCGACGGGTATGCTGAAGTCGAGCCTGTGGAACACATCGGTTACGGTGCCGCTGGCTTCGTCGCCCGGCGCGTTGGGTATGCGTTCGCCGTCGACCACTTGTCCTGACTCGTAATAGTTGCTCGACGTGGCGTTGAGCAGATAGCCGAGCTGCACTCCGCATTTAGCCGAGAAGCCTGAATAGCCGAGGTTGAACACGGCGAGGACCGGTAGCTTAAGGTAGTGCATGGTGTATTTCACATCTTTGAAAAGACTGTAGCTGCCGTTGGGGTCGTAAGTGTTTTTCTCGTCATAGCTTGTGCCTTGCATCGAGTAGAGCAGTCCGGCACTGGCGGCAAAGAATCGGGTGAACTGATATTCCGCCTCGGCTCCGGCTGTAACTCCGAACTTGTATTTGCTCTTCGCAGGGTCGCCGTCGTCGCTGACGTAAATCTCGTCGCCTGCGAATTTAGACAAGTTGAAGCCCAAGCGTGGATAGATTGTTGTCGTGCCGGGTTCGGGTTGCGCCTTCGCGGCAGTTGCCGTGAGAACAAGCAGCAGTAATGCCGTTAAGTATTTGTTCATTGTTCAGTTGTTTATATATGGTGCGTTCAGTTTTCTTTTATCAATATAACGAATGTAAAAGTTGAATATTGTCTTAATTTTAAAGATTTTATCGACTTTGTGATGAATTACGGTAGGTGAAAATGACAGCTCCTTATAACCGTCGTGGCGGCTATAAGGAGCGTGAATGGTGTTGTTGCTGTTGTGCGGAGTTATCCTTTCAGCGGATTCCAGCCTTGGGCTTTCAGTTCGAATTCGCTGTTGTCGCGTGTTACGAGCATACGGCCGAATTCTTCTTTCGTGATGTGTCCTATCAGTTTTACGCCGTCGAGCTGTTGTATTTTCTCGTGGTCGCCTATTGGTACGGTGAAGAGCAGTTCGTAGTCTTCGCCGCCGTTTAGGGCGCATGTTGTGACGTTCATGTTAAGCTCTTCGGCCATGACGGCTGTCTGGTAGTCGATGGGGATGTTCTTTTCGTATATACGGCATCCGCACCGGCTTTGTTCGCAGATGTGCATCAGTTCGCTGCTCAGTCCGTCGCTGATGTCCATCATGGCCGTTGGGCGTATGCCGAGGCTGCGCAGTTGTTCCAGCACATCGCCGCGCGCTTCGGGTTGCAGCTGGCGTTGCAGTAGGTATTCCTTGCCGGCGAAGTCGGGCTGGAAGTGGGCGAGCTGTTCCAGTGCGTGCTTGTCGTTCTTACGCCGCGCTTCGTCCACTTGCTGGTAATATACGGTTTTCTCGCGTTCGAGCAGTTGCAGGCCCATGTATGCGGCGCCGAGGTCGCCCGATACGCATATCAGGTCGGTGTCTTTTGCACCGTTGCGGTACACGATGTCGTCCTTGTCGCATTCGCCTATGCAGGTTATGCTTATGGCCATTCCCGTGTAAGACGACGTAGTGTCGCCGCCGACGATGTCTACGCCCCATTTGCCGCAGGCCGTGCGCAGTCCGCTGTAGAACCGTTCAAGGTCTTCCACGGTGAACCGCTTGCTGAGGGCGATGCTCACGGTCATTTGCCGTGGTGTGCCGTTCATTGCGAATATGTCGCTGATGTTCACCATGGCCGATTTGTAGCCGAGGTGCTCAAGGTCGATGTAGGTGAGGTCGAAATGTACGCCTTCCATGAGCATGTCGGTCGTTACGAGTATTTCCTTGTCAGGGTAGTGCATCACGGCGCAGTCGTCGCCGACGCCGCGGACGGTCGATGCGTTTTGTGGCTTGATGCCGTCGGTAAGGTGGTGGATCAGTCCGAACTCTCCAAGTTTCGATATGTCGGTCATATTATTAATTCATAATGCACAATTCATAATGCACAATTCATAATGCACAATTCATAATGCACAATTCATAATGCATGGTTGGTTGCTTTGGTTAAGCATTTTGTAAACACGGCGTATGCCCCGATTATGCATTATGAATTATGCATTATGCATTTGTTAAGCGTTTCTCTTTATCATTTCCCTCATGATTTCGGTCATGAGCGGTTGTGCCTTGTTTGCTGCGATCTGCACTTCTTCGTGGCTTACTTCCACGGGTTGGTCTTCGAGTCCGAGGTCGGTGATTATGCTTATGCCGAATGTCTTTATTCCGCAGTGGTGGGCTACGATTACCTCTGGCACGGTGCTCATCCCCACTGCGTCGCCGCCCAGCCGGTGGTACATCTTATATTCGGCCGGAGTCTCGAACGTCGGCCCTTGTACTCCTACGTAGACTCCGTGGACTATGCGTATGCCCTTTTCCTTGGCTATCGCGTCGGCCTCGGCTATCAGCTTGTGGTCGTAAGCCTCGTGCATGTCGGGGAAGCGCGGCCCGGTCGGGAGGTTTTTCCCTCGCAAGGGGTGCTGTGGGAAGAGGTTGATGTGGTCGGTGATTATCATCAGGTCGCCAATCTTGAAGTCGGGGTTCATGCCGCCCGATGCGTTGCTGACGAAGAGGGTCTTTATTCCCAGCTCGTACATCACGCGGATTGGGAATGTCACTTCCTTCATCTTATAGCCCTCGTAGTAGTGGAAGCGGCCCTCCATTGCCATTATTTCCACTCCGCCGAGCTTGCCGAATATCAGTTTGCCGGCGTGTCCCTCGACCGTAGACACTGGGAAGTTTGGTATTTCTTCGTATGGAAATTCGTAGCTGTCAGTTATTTCTGAAGCTAATTGTCCCAGGCCTGTTCCGAGTATTATCGCCGTTTGCGGACTTGTGGTCATCCTTTGTTTTAACCAGGATGCTGTTTTTTGAATTTTTTTGTACATATCCTATTATTTTATTGTTGAATTCTTCTTCCTGCCCGAGCATGAACTTCACCCTTATCGGCAGTGTGTAAAGGTTGCTGCGCACGTTGTCAGACAGTCCCTCCGTGCCGGCCAGCCTGGCGTAGTCTTTTTCGGTGGTGATTATGATTTTCGGCGACGGCATGCCGGCGAACGCCGTGTTTATCCGCTCGACGTCTTTTCTTGTGAACCGGTGGTGGTCGGGGAATGCCAGTTGGGTTATGTTCTTTGAGTATTCCTTCAGGTCGTAGACCATTTGTTTGGGCGACGCTATGCCTGTAAGCAGGAGTATGTTGTCGCGGTCGGAAATACTGTCAAGCGGCCGCTCCCCGTCGCCGGACATACTGCGGAGGTTTTCGTATTCAAATGATGTGAAGTACAATTGTTGGTAGGGGAAGAGGTCCATCGCCTTAATGATCACCCTGTATTCCATCGGTTTCAGGTCTTTGGGGCACTTGGTTATGACGACGATGTCGGCCCTGGCCTTGCCGCTTTGCGGTTCCCTCAGCCGTCCTGCGGGCAGCAGCTTGTCGTAGATTATCAGTCTGTGGTAGTCGACGAGCAGGATGTTCACGCCAGGTCTTACATACCTGTGTTGGAAAGCGTCGTCGAGAAGCACCACGTCGGTGTCTTTCGTCGTTTCGCCGCTTGTCAGCGCGTCGATGCCGTGGCACCGGTTTTTGTCAACGGCCACGTGGATGTCGGGAAACTTCGTCTTCATCTGGAATGGTTCGTCGCCGATGTCCTCCATGCGTGTACCTTCGCCGGCAAGCACGTACCCTTTGCTTTTGCGCTTGTATCCGCGGCTCAGCACGGCGACTTTGCAATTGTTCTTAAGCAACCTTATAAGGTATTCCACGTGCGGAGTCTTGCCCGAGCCGCCAACCGTTATGTTGCCGACGGATATGACGGGGATGTCGAAACTACGGCTTTTCAGTATGCCGAGTTCGAACAGCATGTTGCGCAGTCTCACCCCGAGACCGTACAGCCAGCTCAGCGGCAGCATCCATTCGTTAATCTTGATAAAGTCGCCTTCCATGCTTTTTTTAATTAAAAATGAACAATGAAAAATGAAAAATCGGGCATGCGCCATTTTGTTTTATGGATATGAATATCTTAAATATTTTACATTATGGTGATTTTTCATTATTCATTGTTCATTTTTCATTGTTGATTCTTAATTATTTATTTTATGTTCGGGTCGAATGGTATCCGTGCCTGGATGGCCGACTGGTTGTTGATGTCTTTCAGCAGCATGAACGGCTCGTAATATTCGCCGAGGACTTCGCGGGCTTTCGCCTTGACGTAAGTTCCGCCTGAAGCCTTGTTAAGCAGCTGGTCTATCCAGTCGGTCTTGCCCGGGTATGCCGATGTATGATATTCTTTGAGCTTTGCCAGTTGGGCGGCCTTGGCCACGGCCTTGTCGAGTCCGCCGAGTTCGTCGACGAGCTTTATCTTAAGGGCGTCTTGTCCGAGCCATACTCGTCCTTGTGCAATCTTCTCAACTTGGGCGGTGCTCATTTTGCGGCCTTGCGCCACGCGTGAGCGGAAGAGGGCGTAGCCGCGGTCGATGTAGTTGCCGAGATATCTCATTTCCTCTTCGTTGAACGGACGCGCCGGCGTGCCGAACGCGCTGAATTTATTAGTCTTTACTTCGTCGAACTTCACTCCGAGCTTCTGCGTCAGCAGTTCGCTCATGTCGGGGAACATGCCGAATATTCCGATGCTTCCCGTCAGCGTCGTGGGCTCGGCCACAATCCAGTTAGCCCCGCTGCTGATGTAATATCCGCCCGAAGCGGCCATTCCGCCCATCGACACGACTACGGGCTTCTTCTTCTTTAGCATTTCCACGTAGTGCCAAATCTGCTCCGAGGCGTAGGCGCTGCCGCCGCCCGAGTTGATGCGTAGCACTACGGCCTTAACGTCGTCGTCGTCCATAAGGGCTTCCAGGTCGTCGCACACGGTCTTTCCGACGATATTGTGCTCGTCGGAGAGCATGCCGCCGGCCGCGTTGTCGACGATGTTGCCGTAGGCATAGTAGACGGCTATCTTTCCGCCTTTTCCTTCATCGCTTTTTACCGCTTTCATTTCGGCAAGGCCGACCGTGTTTATGTCGTCGTCGGTGTCTTTCTTCAGCATCTTGTTTATTTCGGCCTTAATCTGGTCGGTATATACCAGCTTGTCGACCAGCTTGTATTTTACGTAGTCCTTAGGGTCGCTTAGCGTTATGAAGTTGTCGGCATAGTCGTTTAGGGCCTTCACGCTTATCTTGCGGCTTTCGGCCACTTCCTTGCATACGTTCTGCCAAATGCCGTTGACGTAGGCCGTCACCTGTTCGCGGTTGGCGTCGCTCATCCTGTCGGCCGTGTACATTTCAGGAGCGCTCTTGTACGTGCCGACCTTGGCCAGCTGCATCTTGACGCCGAACTTTGCCATCAGGTCCTTAAGGAATACGGGCTGCGAGGCTATGCCGTGCCAGTCGACCTGTCCGCTCGGGTTGAGCAGCACCTTGTCGGCCGCCGACGCAACGTAATAGCATCCTTGCGTGTAAACGTCGCCGTAGGCTATAATCCATTTGCCGCTCTTCCTGAAGTCGAGCAGCGCGTTGCGCATGGCGGCGAGCGAAGCGTAAGAGTCGGCCGACAGCATGCCGGCTTCGATGTATATTCCTTTTATCTTGTCGTTGCCTTTAGCCTTCCTTATGGCGCCGAGCACGTCGTCAAGCCCTATCGTGCCGACCGAGCCTCCGCCCAGTTCGTCAATAAAGCTGCTTTGGGAGCGTTCGTCGAGCATCCCCGACATGTTGATCACCATGACGCTGTTGTCGCTTACGTCTTTTGTCGCACTTCCCGACGCGATCATGCCGACTACGCACATGGCTCCGATGATTCCTGTCAGGACGGAAAAAACAATCAGGCCTACAACCGTGGCCGACATGTATTTGAAAAAGTCTTTCATTATGGTATTTGTTTTTATTACTTCGGCAAAGATAATGCAAACCGGGCGCAAAACAAAACAAATTTATTTGTTTTTTGCCGAGGTGCCGCTTATCTTCTTCAAAAATGCTCTTTTCATTTTATTTTGTTTGAAAAACCGCGCAAAGTTTCACCCTGTCGTTAAATATTAGTATTTTCGCACTTATGAAACGAGCAATTGTCATAGGCGCATCGTCGGGCATAGGGTGCGAGGTGTGCAAGTTGTTGGTTGCCGACGGTTGGCGCGTAGGCATAGCGGCGCGGCGCGAGGAGCTGTTGCTGGAGCTTAAGGCGCAAAATCCGGGCATGATAGAGGTTTTGCGGATAGATGTTACTTCGCCCGAAGCCCCCGGCCGCCTGCTCGCCTTGGCCGGGACCGTGGGCGGGGTCGACCTTTTCGTGTATTGTTCGGGCGTGGGTCGGCAGAACGCGCCGCTCGACATTGGCGTCGAATTGTCGACGGCCGACGTCAACGTAAAAGGATTTACGGTCATGGTCGGCACCATGTTCAACTATATGGCGGAAAACGGCGGCGGACACATCGCCGTAATATCGTCGATAGCCGGGACCAAGGGGCTCGGCGCAGCGCCGTCGTACAGCGCCACGAAAGCTTATCAGAACGTTTACGTGCAAGCCCTTGAACAACTCTCGGCCATGCGCCGCCTAAACATCCGCTTCACCGACATACGTCCCGGCTTCGTCGACACCGACCTCCTGGCCGGTGGACGTTATCCCATGCTTATGGACAAGACGGCCGTGGCCCGAGGGCTTATCCGTGCGGTCTGCGCCCGCCGTCATGTGTATGTCATAGATTGGCGCTACCGTTTGTTAGTGTTTTTCTGGCGGCTGATACCAAACTTTATCTGGAGAAAACTTAATGTAAGGAGCTAAGAGTTAAGAATTAAGAGTTAAGAATTAAGAATTAAGAAATGAATATCCGCATTTGCCCAATACACTACATCCTATTCTAAGAAGTCTGTTGCATACAGTCATTGCCTTAACGGCGATTTTCAATTCCGGGCCGGGATCCGGAATCCAGTTTATACATTCAGGCTGTTATGAATAGGTGGTTTCTGGATTCCGGGTCCCAGCCCGGAATTGAAAATCGCCGTTAAGGCAATGACTGTATGCTGACGACTTCTTTCAAGAGGGTGAAGGCATTGGGCAAATGCGGATATTCATAATTAAGAAAAATAGCCTTGTAGCTACACTGCATATTTTCTTAACTCTTAATTCTATTTTATCTTCTCGTCACCGAGAACGATTGCCTGTGGAAAATGAAAATCGGGATGATGCACCCCGCCACCATGCCGAACATCACCAATACCGTGAGCGACGCGTTGGAGAAGAAGCGTGCGACGTATTCCATCGTATATTCGTCGGGCAGGCGCACTATGTTGATAAGGTCGCGTATGGCCTTGTATGCGAACATGCCCGGCACCATCGGCAGCAGCGACGGGAAGGCGAAGCACTCCGCCGGACAGTGTATGCGCATGGCGAAAGGCACGGCCAGCAGGCCGACGGCGAAGCCGGCGATTGTCGAGGCCGTCACCTGGTCGAACATGAGGCCCGCGTCGTGCATCAGGAAATAGCGTATGCCGTGGCCTACGCATGCCAACAAGGCGCATACGGCGAGGGCCTTGCGCGGCGGATTGCTGATTATGGCGAAACCTACGCCGGCCACGGCGGCAAACAGTCCGTCGGCTATGGCCGCCTGCACTACGTCGGGGCGCGCCACCTTGGTGAACGTCGTAGGGTCGATGTCGAATATTATCACCGTGGCCGACAGGCCTAAGGCGATGCATATTATCAGCAGGCAGGCGTTGGTGAGGCGGGCTATGCCGTCGAGCGCGTGGCCGTCAACTATGTCCATCACGCCGTTTATCAGCGGTACGCCCGGCACAAGATAGAGCATCGACGTGCCGAGCGATATGTCTTCCGTGCCCCCGTGGAAGTATAGGAAGTCGGTCACGCCGATCATCGTCGACACGAAGGCGCAGACGACGAACACCGCCAGGTGGTTCATGCCGCGGCGCGTAAGCTGCTGGCGTATGAAGAAGCCTATGAACGTGGCCACCCATACGATGATCATCGACGTGAGGTTGCCGTCGAACAGGCGGCAGAAGCAGGCGTTGGCTATCGACGCGAGGAGCAACACCACCCACGGATTTTCTCGTTTCTCCTTAACTATCATCCTGAACATGCGCCAAAGTTCGCCGGTGGGCAGCTTGTGGTCGAACGCCCTCCACGACAAGGCCGAGAGCTTCATGTTCGCCTTGAAGTTTATCCCCATCGGGGGAGTCTTCTTTATATACGTGTACGAGTGGTTGTGCTCTACGTCTAAGAGCGTGATGCTGAGGGTCTTGGGGAATATGAGCAGATTGATGTGGTAGCCTGCCGAGCGCGCCATGCGCACGGTGTTGAGTTGTATGCGTGACGTCTGCGCCCCTACGGCCATCATCGTAGCGGCGTATTCGGCGAGGAATATCGCCGCTTCCTTCAGCTTGTCGTGTGCTGTGTTGTCCTGTTCCAGTTGCATGGTTTTCTGCGTGTGTTGTCGGATAGTCCTGAAAACGACTGCAAAATTACATGTTTCCGTTAAATTTAAAGAACAATCCGTGCGTTTTTTTGCTGTTTGTGGTTGTACCTTTAGCTGGAAGCTAGGCGGCACTCTAATATAGTGCAGGAGTGATGTTAGCATTTGTTTGTTAACTCTCGTTAACTCTGACGTGAAGCGTCAGACACCGGTCTATTCCTTTTTGATACACCCTCATTTGAGATAATTCCTGATGATTATTTTTTGATACTCCCTCTTCTTATAGCATTAAATTTATAAGTAAAACAGATATCATTCAAATTTCTTAATGTTACACTTGTAAAAATTTATGCTTTTTTATGTCACGATGTCATATTCGGCGTAAAATGTTGATAATCAGATTGCTTGGTTGTGATATTAGCGTGCATGGCAAAGTCACCTCTGTCACATTATGTGACGGTAGTGACACTGCCGTGAATCTTAGTGTCACGATGTAATTCGCTTATTTTCAGGTGTATAGATACTGTTGTGACATGGTGAATGTAAAACGGTGCCAGATTAATGAAACGTGGTGTTTAGCGTTGCGGAAGATAGCCTTTTACACTCTGATACATGGTATATTTGGCATGATGGAAAACGCTTGTTTGTGTTGAACCAAAATCGGCATAGGGCGCAGTGCCTGCATTTTCTGATAGAACGTATAAAAATTCTTCGTGTCATCCGTGGGTGATGATGCGGTCCATCTTTACGTCGTGTCCGTCGGCAGGTATGGATGCCAATAGTTGGAAGCCGAAGCATACGCCTATCTTGCAGGCGTTGGCGGCTTTGGGCAGTAAGCGGTCATAGTATCCCTTGCCGCGGCCGAGGCGTCGGCAAGACGTGTCGAAGCCCATGCCGGGCACCACGGCTACGTCAATAGCGGCGTAGTCGGTGAACGGTTCTCCCGTCGGCTCCATTATGCCGTAGCTTCCTTCTTGCAAGTCTTCAGGCTTTTCGTATAGGCGTATCTCCATGTTTTCACCGTCTATGACGCGCGGCAGCAATACGGTTTTGCCCCGTCTGACGAGTTGGTTTACGGCGTCGTGCGTGTCCACTTCGTCGGGAAGCGAGTAATACATGAGTATTGTTCGGGCTTCGGCCACGGCCTTGTCGGCAAGCAAGGCCTTCATTATCGGGAGCGACTGCTCCGCTAATTCTTGCGGCGTGAACCGCCGCTTCATTTCCCTTATCTGTTTGCGCAAGGCGCGCTTGTCGTTGTTCATGGCCGTATCGAATTAAAAAAGAGTAATGTTTTTTTAATTAAGAATTAAGAGTTAAGAATTAAGAAAAATAGCTTTGCTTTGAACCGTTAAGGCTATTTTTCTTAATTCTTAACTCTTAACTCTTAATTCTTTTGCTTTTCCGGTTTCTTCGGGAAGGCCGCGTTGTTCTTGAATACGTCGAGCGCGGTCTTGATGACGTTGTCGTCAAGGTTGAGGTATTCAATCCAGTCCTCTTCGTCAAGGATGTTGTATATAATCCTGCTGTTGATGAACGTCCTTAGCAGGTTGTACGACTTCCTTATCATTAGGTTGCGGCGTTTCAGTCCGTGCTTGTCGGCGTACGAGGCGAACTTGTCGACGGTGTTTTGCCGTTCAAGATAGTCGGACAGGCCGAGCATGTCGTCGAAGCTGCTCAGCTTGGGACGGTTGGCGTCGGTATAGTCGAATGCGAACTGTATGATAAGCCCCCTCATGGCCGCCTCCTTGTAGTAGGAGGTCATGCCGAGCGTGTCTTCGGGTACGAAGATGTCGGGCGTTATGCCGCCCCCGCCGTAAACCGTGCGCCCTATGCCGGTATGGTAGGCGGGGCCGGTGTGCTTGATGCTGTCTTGCGAGAAGAATTCGCCGTGTTGGTACCTGGCGAGCAGGTCTTCCTCGTAGTCTTGGTTGTCGCCTGCCGTGTAGGGCTTCTGTATGCAGCGGCCCGACGGTGTGTAATATCTTGCCACGGTAAGGCGTATCATCGAGCCGTCGGGGAACTCGAGCTGTTTCTGCACGAGGCCCTTGCCGAACGAGCGGCGGCCTATGATGGTGGCCCGGTCGTTGTCCTGCATGGCTCCGGCGAATATCTCGGACGCCGAGGCCGAGCCTTCGTTGATCAGTACGACGAGGGGTATGCGCTGGTAGCTGCCGCGTCCGTCGCTCATGTAGTCCTGGCGCGGCGACTTGCGTCCCTCGGTATAGACTATGAGCTTGTTCTTGGGCAGGAACTCGTTGGCCATCTGCACGGCCGACTGCAGGTAGCCGCCGGTGTTGTCGCGCAGGTCGATCACGAGGTTGCTGAATCCCTCTTGTGACAGGTGCGCCAGGGCGATGAGCAGCTCGGGGTAAGTGTTCTCGCCGAAGTTCTTTATCTTTATGTAGCCGGTGTTCTCGTCGAGCATGTAGGCGGCGTTGATGCTCTTCTGCGGAATGTCGGCCCTGGTGACGGTGAACGTCCTTACCTTTTTCTCGCCGTACCTTATCACGCCTATTTTCACCTTGGTGTCTTTTTCGCCTTTCAGGCGGCGCATGGCTTCGGTGTTGGTTACCACCTTGCCGACGAAGGGCTTGCCGTCGACGCTTACAATCTTGTCGCCGGCGCGTATGCCCGCCTTGTCGGCCGGGCCGTTCTTTATTACGCCCTGCACCTGTATGGTGTCCTCGCGTATCACGAACTCTATGCCCACGCCCGAGAACGAGCCTTTCAGCTCGTCGTTGTTCTGCTGCATCTCTTTTGCGCTGAAGTAGACGGAATGGGGGTCGAGGTCGGAGAGTATTTGCGGTATGGCAATGTCGACGAGCGAGTCAATGTCAACCTTGTCGACGTATTGGTCGTCGATGATGTGCAGCAGGTTGTTTATCCTGTTGCTGCCGGAGTTGATTATGTTGAGCCTGTTGCCTGAGAAGTGGTTGGCGTAAAATGTGCCCACCAGTATGCCGACGACAACGCAGAGGGCCATCAGCAACGGCATGAGGCGGTTTGACTTATTTTGTCCCATATTCGTCTAAGTTAATGTAAACTACTTCTATGCCGGCCTTCCTGAGCAGGTCGATTCCGTCTTCAAGGCGGTATTTCTCGCCGTAGACAACCCTTTTAATTCCTGCCTGTATGATGAGTTTTGAGCATTCGATGCAGGGCGAGGCAGTGACGTAGAGCGTCGAACCGTCGCTGTTGTTGGAGCTCCGCGCCAGTTTGGTTATGGCATTGGCCTCGGCGTGGAGCACGTAGGGCAGGGTGATGTTGTCAGCGTCCTCGCATACGTTCTCGAATCCGCTCGGCGTACCGTTGTATCCGTCGCTTATTATCATCTTGTCCTTGACGACCAGCGCGCCTACCTTGCGCCGTTCGCAGTAGCTGTTTTCGGCCCATATCCGCGCCATGCGCAGGTAGCGGATGTCAAGCAGTAATTGTTTGTCTTCCATGCCGGTCATTTCTTCACTTTTTCATTTTTTACTTTCTTTATCCCGTTCCTTTTCAACAGCGCGTCAATAGTAGGTTCGCCTCCCTTGAAGCGCCTGTAAAGTTTCATGGGGTGTTCGGTCCCGCCTTTCGACAGGATAGTGTCGCGGAAGCGTTGCGCCGTCTTAGCGTCGAATATCCCGTGCCGCTTGAATACGCTGAACGCGTCGGCGTCGAGCACTTCCGCCCATTTGTAGCTGTAATAGCCTGCGGCGTAGCCCCCGGCCATTATGTGGCTGAACTGTACGGTCATGCACGTGTCGGGCAGTTGCCCGGTAACCATCGCTTTCTTCCACGCTTTCTTTTCAAATGGTATTATGTCTTCGTCGAAAGGTTCTTTCTTCGTATAATAGGCCATGTCGAGAAGACCGAAGCTTACTTGCCTCAGGCAGGCGTACGCCGCCATGAAGTTGCGGCTCTTGACGATGCGCCCTATCAGTTCGTCGGGCAGCGGCTCGCCTGTCTGGTAATGGAAGGCGAATGTCCGCAGGAAGTCTTTCTCGACGGAATAGTTCTCCATGAATTGCGACGGCAGTTCAACGAAGTCCCACCATACGTTCGTGCCCGACAGGCTCTCAAACCTCGTATTGGCGAACATGCCGTGAAGCGAGTGGCCGAATTCGTGGAGGAATGTTTCCACCTCGCCGAGCGTCAACAGCGCCGGTTTGTCTTCCGTAGGTTTCGTGAGGTTCATCACCACGCTTACGTGCGGACGCACGTTGATGCCCTTGCGGTCGATCCATTGGCCTTGGAACTGCGTCATCCACGCTCCGCCCTGCTTGCCCTTGCGCGGGAAGAAGTCGGCGTAGAATACGGCGAGGAAGGATCCGTTCTTGTCGAATACCTCGTAGGCTTTTACATCGGGGTGGTAGACCTGTATTTCCTTGTTTTCCTTGAATGTTATTCCGTAAAGCTTGTCGGCCAGTCCGAATACGCCCTTTATAACGTTCGACAGTTCGAAATAAGGTCGGAGCATCTCAGAGTCGAGGTTGAACTTCTTAAGTTGCATCTTGTGTGAGTAATAGCTGAAGTCCCATGGCTCCATCTTGAAGTTCTTCCCCTCAAGCTTCCTTGCCAGTTTCACTATGTTGTCAACCTCCTTGACGGCGGCGGGCTTGTAAGCGTCGATGAGGTCGTCAAGCAGTTTGTATACGTTGCGCGCGTTGCCTGCCATGCGGTGTCTCAAGACGTATTCGGCATAAGTCTTGTATCCCAGCAGCTGGGCTATTTCGCGTCTTAGGTTGACAAGGCGCTTGCATATCTCAAGATTGTTCTCAGTGTTGTCGTGCGTGCAGACCGTGTTGCGTGCCATGTACATTTGCTTGCGCAGTCCGCGGTCGGCGGCGTACGTCATGAACGGGTTGTAGCTCGGGTAATCGAGGGTGAACACCCATCCGTCAACGCCTTTCTCCTTGGCGGCCACCGCTGCGGCTTCACGCGCCGTGTCGGGCAGTCCCTCAAGTTGTTGCTCGTCGGTTATGTGCAGGGTGTAGGCCTTGTTCTCTTTCAGGAGGTTTTGCGAGAATTGGAGCGACAACATTCCGGCTTCCTCGGTGAGTTTGCGCAGTTTTTCCTTGCCCTCGTCGTCAAGCAGCGCTCCGCTGCGCACGAAACCGTCGTAACAGTTGTCGAGGAGCATTTTCTCTTCCGGAGTAAGCTTGCGGTGGTGCCTGTGTACGGCTTTTATGCGCTCGAACAACCGCTTGTTCAGCCTTACGTCGTTGGCGTGTTTGGTAAGTATCGGTTGCAGTTTCTGCGCTAAGGCGTCGAGGTCGTCGTTGGTCTCGGCGCTGAGCAGGTTTGAGAAAACCGTTGACACGCGCGACAGGAGGTCGTAATACCCGTCCTTGTCCTCGTCGACGTTGATTATAGTGTTGTCGAATGTCGGTTTTTCCGGATTGTTGATGGTCTTTTCTATCTGTTCGTCGTCACGGCGTCTTCCTTCCATGAAGGCTTCCTCGAAGTCTTCAAGTTTTATTTTATCGAATGGAACAGTGTCGTGGAGAGTGTTGTAGGGTTCAAAAAAAGGATTCTTACGTATTCCTTCCGCAATATTTTCGTTCATACTAACGTTTAAATTTATTTCTTAATTACAAGACAACGCTGTCCACAGGCGTTATAAAAACGGATTCGTTTGTTTTTATTGCCGAGGTGAAGCTTATCTTATGCAAAGATAACGCAAACCGAGGGCAGAAGCGCCAAGCTTGCTTGTGCGTTATGCCGAGGTGAAGCTTATCTTATGCAAAGATAGTAATTATATTTATTGTTTATCATCAGAATCCTGATTTTAACTAATATTCACGTGGCAGTCGGGTGTAGGCTTGTCGTGCTGTATAAGGCATGTCTGCCGTCTTTAGTTTTTAATCATCTTTTCAAGTGCCGATACGTATATTTCACCACGTCTTAGCGATATTATCCCTTCGGAGTCCATTGCGTTCAGTTCGCGTGAAACGTTAAGGCGGCTCTCGCTTATCTCGTCGCTGAGCCGTTCCATCTTTATGTGTATGATTTTCTCTCCGGCGGGGCGGAGGCAGCGTGTTTCGATGAACCGTGCTATTTTATGGCGTATGTCTTTTGGCTGAGTCCGCCAAGGGAATCTTGTCAGCCGTTGCGATTTGGTGCATATTATGTTCAGCATGTTGAGCCTGAATATCTCATATTTGTCCGCCAACCCTAATGTGTCCATCTTGCCAAGGCTTATGAATGTGCAGTCGGTCTTGGTCTTGAACGTGCGTGTATAGCGTTGGGTTAGCCCGAAGATGCGTTCAGGCTGTAATATTTCAGGAGCCGAGAAAGTTTCGGTTATTGAATATCCACGGTCGTCAGCGTTTCCTATTGCGTATATCGAGCCTTTCACGAGGAAGAACAATTTATCGCATACGTCGTTTTCGTTTACGACAATCTTGCCTTTTGAGTAAGACAGGTTGTTGAACTTTGTCGACGCGACCACCTCTTCAAGGTCGTTCTTACTCATGCCTTGAAACAGCGGTAGTTCAAGCAGGCGTTCATGAAGTTTTGTATTTGGCATGAACTGTTATTTGTTGTTGGCTATCAGGAATTTGTGCGCTTGTCGGGCGTTTGTGTTCTTTATTCCGTTATCTTGTCTCTCAGCGACGGCGAGTACCATACGGCATTGTCGCCGTTGTCGTCGGAATATATGAAGTAGGCCATTAGTTCCGGATGCTTGTCTAATACGGCCTTGGCCTTGTCGAGCCCCATTACCATGAAAGCTGTTGCGTAAGCGTCGGCAGAGGCGCAATCGTCGGCCAGTACTGTGGCCGAGAGTATGTTGTGTTGTACCGGGCGGCCGGTTTTCGGATCGATGGTGTGGGCGTATTTCTTTCCGTTCTTGTAATAGAAGTTGCGGTAATTTCCGCTTGTCGCCATTGCCTTGTTGGTTACGTTGAGCACGGTCTGGAGTTCTTGGTTGGTGTTGAGCGAGTCGTCAACCGGTTTGGTCACGCCGATTTTCCATGGCAGGCGCTTGTCGTTGATTCCATGTGTCACAATCTCTCCGCCTATTTCAACCATGAAGTTATCCACGCCCTTGTCGTGTAAGAGATCTGCCACAACGTCGCATGCGTAGCCTTTTGCTATGGCACTGCAGTCAAGCATTATGCGGTCGTCGTCTTTTCTTACTATTCCGTCTTTAAGCGATACCTTGTTATAGCCGATAAGTTGTTTCAGGCTGTCGATAGTGTGCTTTGTCGGCAGTACGTCGTTTTTGAACCCGAACCCCCATGCGTTTACAAGCGGGGCCACTGTGATGTCGAATGCCCCGTCGGTCTCTTCGGATATTTTCTCAGCCAGCGTGAAAACGTCGGTGAACATTTTGTCGGCTTTTACGCTTTCATTGCGGTTTATTTTCGATATTACCGATTGTTTGTTGAACGGTGATAGTGAATAGTCAACTTTTTTCAGTGCATCCTCAATGTCTTTTTTGAGGTTCTTGTCGTTTTGGTATGTGATGTTGTATATGGTGCCGAATACGAATCCTGTATCTTTTTGGTACGGCGTTGAGCGTTGCTGCCTGACGATCGCAATCGTGCCAATAATCAAAAACAGCAGGAATGCCGATTGCCAAAGTAGTTTCTTATTGCTCTTCATTTGTTGGAGTTTATGGTTTCGCTTGTTTTTTCCGTTCTCTACAAGTTCCGTCGCCCCTCGGTGTCGGTCGCAGTAAGGTTAAATGTCTATACAGACGTTGAACGTACCGCCGATATTGCTGCTCCCTGATTTGCCGAAACCTGGTACATACCACGTGTTGCCCAAGGCACCGTCGTCGTGTGAAAGCCGGCTGCGGTATCTTACGCTCCATCCGAGGTGTATCGGCCCCCACATTTTTGCGTCGACGCCGATTACGGCTTCGAACCATTGGTATGAACACTTAACCCCGCTTGCCTCGAAAGGTGCGGACTCACCCCATACAGGGTCAGTCATTCCGGGATGCGACAAGTCGTATTTGAATGAAGTAAACGCGTACCTTACTCCGGCGAACAGGCGGTAAATGTCATGTTTGTTTTTTAAAACGTTGAAGTCTATTCCGATTTTAGCGTAAGGCGCGCTCGTCTTGTATGAGATATTGGTAAGGTCGTTCTCATGGTCGGCCTTGCCAAGTCCTAACTCGAATATAGGGAAATACTTGTCTTTCAGGTTTATGCGTAGTGCCGCCTCGTATTGTCCGTGGTCGCTCATAAGCATCTGCACCGGCCCGACGACGTCTACCGACACGGCAAGCCCATTGAAGAAAGGTATGGTGTCGTTCTTTGTCTCATTTTCATTCTTTGCGTTCGCGGTAGCAGGTACGAGTAGTAACAGGCTAATCGCGATGCTTGAAATATATGTAAATATGCTTTTTCGAGGTGTCATAGCTTACGTCGGGGTTTATTATTACAGCTGAATCGACGGCGTTCGTGGTTGTGCTCACGGCTGTTATCGTATGGAAATATAACGGGGAGCAGTCAACCGACTCGAAGTGCGGGCGGTCTTCTTTCACAACTGTCAATGTGTCAAAAGTCGAAGCACCGGTAAGTGTGTCTTTTGTCTCAAAAAAGAAAACGTCTTGCGGTTGGGAATAGCTTATAGGCAGGTAAAACTCGGTCGTGCTTACGTTTTTGTTTATAAGCACGGAGTCGGTGCCGTCGGAGCGGTTTGTCGAAATTGTAAGCGTGTCGGCCAATGTGTCGACTTTCCCCTCCGGCGTCATCAGCTGGTATTGTGTGTAAACCAGGCTGTTCAGCGGACAATCCACTGACGAGCAGGATGCGGTAAAAAGCAGCAGTACGAAAAGGCATAACGGCATGTTGGCGAGCAACAGCGAGCTGACACGCCGGAAAATCTGCCGTTTGATTCCGCGTGGTTTGTCCTTTCCGGCATTTTTGCCGCTTTCGGTAATGCCGTTCGCAGTGAATCCTTTTCCTATTCTCTCGTTCATTTTTTGCCGGGTTGTTTTTACTTACTGTTTTGTTTGTCGCCGCATCTTAGTTCTTCTTCTATCTGGTAGTCGTTCCTGCTTGAGGAGTCGCGGCTTATCAGGTCGCCCAAGAATCCTGCGAGGAATAATTGCGTACCTATTACCATCATGGTCAGGGCGATGTAAAAGTATGGCGATTCGGTTACTAGGCGTTGCGGTATGCCGTGGGCGAGCGAGTAAAGTTTGTCCACACCTATTATTATCGCCGACACGAAGCCTATGAAGAACATGATGGTGCCGAGGAATCCGAACACGTGCATTGGCTTGCGGCCGAAACTGCTAAGGAACCACAGGGTTATCAGGTCAAGGTAGCCGTTGAAGAAGCGATTGAGGCCGAATTTTGATTTTCCGTATTTGCGTGCCTGGTGGTGTACCACTTTTTCGCCGATTTTGTCGAATCCTGCGTTCTTTGCCAGATATGGAATGTAGCGGTGCATTTCGCCGTACACTTCGATGTTTTTTACAACGTCGCGCCTATATGATTTCAGTCCGCAGTTAAAATCGTGAAGGTTCTTGATTCCGCTGATTTTGCGTGCAGTCGCGTTGAACAGTTTGGTGGGTATTGTCTTTGACAATGGGTCGTAACGCTTCTGCTTGTACCCTGATACAAGGTCGTACCCGTCTTCTGTTATCATTCTGTATAGTTCGGGTATCTCGTCGGGGGAATCCTGCAAGTCTGCGTCCATTGTTATTACGACATCGCCCTGTGCCTCCTTGAAACCACAGTATAATGCCGGACTCTTTCCGTAATTCCTGCGGAATTTTATGCCTTTTACGCATTCGTGCTTGCGGCTTAGGTCTTGGATGACGTTCCATGAATGATCGGTAGACCCATCGTTGATGAAAATCACTTCGTATGTGAAGTTGTTGGTTTTCATCACGCGCTCAATCCAGGCGTAAAGTTCAGGCAGGGACTCTTCTTCGTTGTATAATGGGATGATTACGGATATGTCCATGTTCTTTTTCCTAAGTTTTATGTGTGTCAGTTTTGGGAAACTAAAATCTTCTTTTGTATTTTGACTTTAGCATTGCTGCGATCGGCAGGCTTACGGCGAAACCAAGTATGATGTTTGTCGACAGGAACTGCAAGGCTATGTCGATAGGGCGCAGCGCGGCGATGTTGTCCATCGCCAGTTTCATTTCGTCGGGTCGTATTCCATATACGTTGAGCATGTCTTTGAACTCTTGCGTCTGTGTGACTGCGTCGTATTGTGAAAGCAGGAAGCCCTGGTCTATGAATTGGAAATATACGAACTGGGCTGCAGCCATGAGCAACGCCGCGTAAAAATAAGTCAGCATGCTGTAGACTAAAGCCCGCCTGAACGAAATGACGCCTTCGAGAACATTGTCCCTGAACTTGCGCAGGCGGAGTGCGGCGAAAACTAATGAAAACGTCCCGACGAGCAGTGAGACGAATCCTAAGAAAGGATTGTAAAACTCGCCGATGAAGAACGCGAAACTCACTATCCACAAACCTCCGACAATGGCTCCGTCAATGCGTGCGAAAGCCTTAAGTTGTTCGTATTCTTCACGTGTTGCCATTCTTCCCTTGTCAAATAATGTTGTTTGTAGGCCGTGGCATGCCTATGCCCATCGGCTTAATTGGCTGCAAAATTACTTATTTTCCGCCACATATTGCGGTGGCATCGGCTTTTTTTTGTTTTTTTATGGTAACTGTATCTGTCGCATGTCCGGATGCATGTGTAAAAGTCTTAGTATGCGCTTTGTGCATACGGCAGCCGCCTTGCGCTCCGTCTGTCAGATTACAAGCTCTACCGGACAGTGGTCGGAGCCGAATACTTCATTGTGGATGCTTGCGGATTTTATCCCGTCGGCCAACCTGTTAGACACGACGAAGTAGTCTATACGCCAACCGGCGTTCTTCTCACGCGCCTTGAACCTGTACGACCACCATGAGTAGGCTCCCTCCTTGTCGGGGTAAAGGTAACGGAATGAATCGGTGAATCCAGATGAAAGTAGTTGTGTGAACTTTCCGCGTTCCTCGTCGGTGAAACCGGCGTTCTTCCTGTTTGTTTTCGGGTTTTTGAGATCGATCTCCTTATGCGCTACGTTCATGTCTCCACAGGCGATGACCGGTTTCTCAGAGTCCAGGCGCAACAGGTATTCACGGAAAGCGTCGTCCCACGCCATCCGGTAATCGAGCCTCTTCAAGCCGTCTTGGGAGTTGGGCGTGTAGACGTTTACAAGGAAAAAGTCTTTGGTCTCAAGCGTTATCACACGCCCTTCATGGTCGTGTTCGTCGATGCCGAGTCCGTAGCTTACGTCCAGCGGCTCATGCCTGGTGAAAATAGCAGTGCCCGAGTAACCTTTCTTCTCCGCGTAATTCCAGTATGACTTGTAGCCGTCGAATGCCAGGTCGAGTTGCCCTTGTTGCATCTTCGTTTCCTGAAGGCAGAAAAAATCGGCGTCAAGCTGTTTGAAAGATTCGCTGAAGCCTTTGTTTTCGCAAGCGCGGAGTCCGTTCACATTCCATGAGATTAGTTTCATCTTAATTGGGTGGGAATTGAATTTGCCGATGGATGAATTTTGTTATTATTACACTGTGGTTTGGTCGTTTGATATAAAACGGATAATTGGGAATTATGCCGCCTGCTTGCATGCTTGGTCAATCTTGCATGTCAAGGTAACCCATAATTCCCAACCATCCGTTTTTTACATTCAAATCCAGTATGTTAGAATTTTGCCATCTTTATGGCGTCTATCGCGCATTCGTCACCCTTATTGCCGAGCCGGCCTCCGCTGCGGTCTTTCGCCTGTTGCAGGTCGTTGGTGGTCAGCAGGCCGTAAATGACCGGAATTTCGCTTTTGGCGTTGAGCTTGGCTATGCCGTAAGTCACACCTTGGCAAATGTAATCGAAATGCGGGGTCTCGCCGCGTATTACGCAGCCGAGTATTATTATTGCGTCATAGCCGCCGTTTAGGGTCATTTGATGGGCACCGTATATCAGCTCGAAACTGCCCGGTACGGTCTTTACGTGGATGTTCTCTGGCAGTGCGCCGTGTTTTTCCAGTGTCTTAACCGCTCCGTCAAGCAGTGCGCCCGTGATTTCCGGATTCCATTCCGCTACGACGATGCCGAAACACATGTTGCTTGCGTCGGGGACTTTTTTCGAGTCGTAGTCGGACAAGTTGTGGAGTGATGTTGCCATTATTTTATTGAAACCCTTTCAATGTACTTGTCAATCTCGCCGTAAACGGGAGAGTTGACGTATTTCTTCTTGATGTCCTGGTATATTTTCAGGGCTTCGTCTTTCTTGCCTTGGCTCTCAAGTATTTCACCGGCTTGTATGAGGAATGACGGCGAGATGCTGTTGTTGGCCTTGTCGGCTGCTTCGCCGTCGGCCATGCTTGCCGCCTTCTTCAGGTATTCGACGGCCTTGTCGTAATTCTTAGTGTGGGCATAGGCGTTGCCGAGGGCTGCGGTGGCGGCGGGGCTTACCATTTCGTCGTCCGACGGAGAGTATTCCTCACGGTATTTTACGGCATCGTTCCATTTGTCAAGGTTGGCGTAGCAAAGTCCGGCGTAAAGGTTTGCAAGGTTGCCCGCGTCGGTGCTGCCATAGTCAGACGCAATGCTCAGGAAGCCTTTGTAACCTGTGCTGTCGCCTTTTAACGCGATCTCATACTGTTGGTTGGCGAAATAGTCTTGTCCTTTTGCCAAGGCGGTGCTGGCTTCTTGCTCTCTCGGCCCTGACACGTATGTGTCGTAGCAGAGGAAACCGCCGATTACGAGAATTACTAAGATGATAGCGATAGCGATGGTCTTTTTGTGCTTCATGAAGACCGCCTCTTTCTGACTGAGGGCATCTTCCATCGTGCCCTTCTGTTCCTTAAGATTTGCCATTTATGTTTAAGATTTTAATTTACAAGTTTATAAAGCGTGGCAAAATTACGGATTTTATCCTGAATATTGAAATTTATTCTTGACTTTTTTTGTTTTTTATATGCAAACCGACTAACTTTGCATTAAATTTGAGCTACAGGACGGATGTTTTTGGATAAATTGTCGATACTGAATTATAAGAATATCGCCGAGGCGCAACTTGCTTTCTCGCAGAAGCTTAATTGTTTCATAGGGCACAACGGTGAGGGCAAGACCAACTTGCTTGACGCCGTTTATTATCTTTCTTTTTGCCGCAGTTCGTGTTCTGTCCCCGATTCGCAGGTCATCCGCCACGGATGTGATTTCTTCATGCTCGACGCCCGGTATGTCAATGACTCGGGTGAGGACGAGAACGTGGCTTGCGGCATGAAGCGTGGCTCGAAGAAGCATTTTAAGCGCAACAAGAAAGAGTATAAGCGGCTGTCGGGGCATATCGGGCTTGTTCCGCTGATATTCGTGTCGCCGTCGGACGCAGTCTTGATTGAGGGCGGGAGTGAGGAGCGCCGCCGCTTGATGGATGTCGTCATTTCGCAGTACGACATGGCTTACATCGACTCCCTTAACCGTTATAACAAGGCTTTGCAGCAGCGCAACTCATTGTTAAGGGCGGAAGACGAGCCTGACGCCGACCTTCTCGGGCTTTGGGAGGAGCAGATGGCAGCAGAGGGCGAGAAGGTTTACCGCAAGCGCGAGGCGTTCGTAGGCGAGCTCGAACCGCTGTTCCAGCGTTTTTACCGTGACATATCTCAGGAAAAGGAGACGGTCTCGCTCCGTTATGTCTCTCATTGCCAGCGCGGCCCGTTGCTTGACGTTATACGCCGCGACAGACATAAGGACCGTGCCGTAGGCTATTCGCTCCACGGCGTCCATCGTGACGATTTGGAGATGCTTATCGGCGGTTATCCGATAAGGCGCGAGGGCAGCCAGGGGCAGAACAAGACGTTCGTGGTATCATTGAAGCTGGCCCAGTTCGAGTTCCTAAAGGACATAAGGCGCGGCGTGCGTCCGATATTGCTGCTTGACGACGTTTTCGACAAGCTCGACGCGCGCCGTGTGGAACAGATTGTGAGGATAGTCGGCGGCGACGGGTTCGGGCAGATATTCCTGACCGACACAAACCGCGAACATCTCGACCGCATCTTGGGCGGAAGCTGTTTGGATTATAAGTTGTTTTATGTTGAGAACGGTGAAATAATGCAGAAGGAGGCAGACAATGTTTAGGCGCGACGTACAGACTTTGGCCGACATCCTGGCGCAATGCCTTAGGCACGACGGTCTTGAGACTCCATTGCAGCAGCGCAGGCTGATTGACTCGTGGGGCAAGGTGGTCGGGAAGGCTGTGGAGAGGTATACCGGCGAGAAATTCATCAGGAACCAGACCCTTTTCGTAAAGATACTTAACCCTGCCTTGCGCGCCGATTTGTCAATGATGCGCGAACGGCTCGTCAGAAACCTGAATGTGGAGGTCGGGGCTAACGTGATAACCGACATCAAGCTTTATTGAATTAAGGGTTAAGAAAGTATGGTTTGCCGGTTTCCGCGTCAAGGTAATTAAATGTAATGCACATGCGTTGGCCTATTTTCTTAACTCTTAACCATATTTGACTCTCTCTTATCGGAGCTTTCGCGTATCTTAAGCCTCATCGGCACCACTTCCTTATATATCTTCTTGTCTCCGGCTATGTTTTTCAGCAGCAGTTCGCACACGCGTTCGCCCGTTAGGTGGGCTTGGTCCATTATGGCTGAAAGTTTCGGCGTAACGAAAAACGAAGTGTCGGTTTCGGTGAAGCCTATGATGGCGACGTCTTGCGGAATGCGCAGCCCCAAAGTCTTTATGGCGTCGAATGCGGCGTAAGTTATGATGTCGTTGAAGGCGAGGATCGCGTCGGGGCGGTCGTCCCGCTGCAGCATTTTTATCGTCGCCTCCCTTGCGTAGTCGTAGTCGATGCTGCCGTTGACGATTATCGAGCGGTCGATCTCTATTTTACGTTCGCGCAGCGCTTCAAGATAGCCGTGCTTGCGGCGGCGCATCATGTCGAGGTGTTGGGGGCCTCCGATGAACGCTATGCGGCGGCTGCCCGTGTCGATAAGGTGCAGGGTGGCTTCCTTGGCCGCCTCGTCGCCGTTTGATACGACCGACGAGAACATTTCGGGCAGGCACGTGCGGGCGAAGAATACAAGCGGTATGCCCATGTTGTTTATCTCAACGAAGTGTGAGTAGTCGATCGTGTCCTGGGCAAGGCAGGCAATAATTCCTACTACGTACATGTTGACGAAATTGTCGATAGCCTTTTCTTCCCTCAGATGGTCTTCGTGGCTGTTGGCGGCGATGACGGCGTATCCGGCTTTTGTCGCGTAGTCCTCTATGCCGTCGAGCACGGCGGCGTAATAGTGTGTTACGAGGTTCGGCACAACGACGCCTATCACTTTGGGCGACTTCCTCTTCAGGCTTTGCGCAAAGGGGTTGGGCCTGTAATTAAGCTTTTTCGCCAAGGCTTGTATCTTTGTCCTCATCTCTTCGCCTACTTCATGGCTGTCCCTCAAGGCCCGTGAAACAGTGGCTATGCTGACGCCCAGTTGTTCGGCCATTTCTTTTAATGATGTTCTGCGTTGTCCCATAGGGTTATTTAAACTGGATGGGTTTGTTCCCGGTTAAACCTGTATGGCAGGCGCAGCCCTGCCGGGTGCGTCTTGCCGTAACGTTGTCCGCTTGGAATGTTTTATGCAAAGGTAATAAAATCGGCAAAATACGCAAACGTTTACGTAATATTTTATGCTGT
>CALUIJ010000075.1 GCA_944320675.1 uncultured Prevotella sp. | reverse complement strand
CTTGGTATTTCTTCCGCAGCAACACAGCTTGCAGCTTACGAAAGACCATACCAAGGGTTATTTTCCTGTACTCGTAGATACAATACACCTCACAACCTTGAGCCTCCAAGGCTGTCTTCACGTAATAGTTTGTCCCACTCCAAGAGTATTTGTCAAAAGGAGGCGATGTTGTAATATAAGCGATTTTCATTTAAAATAGTTAACGTCAGTTCGCTACAAGAAACAAAGATGATTTCACGCCGAATTTAATGTCACAATGTCACGGCGCAGCCCAATCTGCTGATTACCAACAGATTGCATGGTGACATTGACATGAATGACACATTCTCCACTGTCACATACTTGTGACAAACGTGAATGCTGAGTTCCTCTTAATGTCACCGTGCAACATCGTGGCTGTCAACACCTTGCACCGCGCTGTGACATTGTGACATTATTCCTGAGAATAAGAAACTCCTTGCGTGTTGCAATAAGCCGTCTATAGTCTTCACATTTACCGCTTTTCATAATGCAAAAGGTCATTTTCCAAGACGCAAAAGACCGTCAGTTAGCAGGTTTGAATTAACGGGGATATGGGCAGAATACCGTAAAAATGATTATCTTATACCGAACAGACGTAATAGTCAATGCAAATGAACGTTTATTTTTCCATTACAATACCAATTAAAGTCCGGGTCGTCCTCTTTTAATGGTATCGTCATGCTATCACCACCGTCATTCTCAAAAAATGAATCAAGCTCTTTTGACGATTTATCATTATAAATCCGTCTCAAACCATATCCTTTAATTTTTCCAGGAACACCTGCTATAAACGGATAAGGCAAATCTGTCGAATAATCTTTCAACAACAAACTATTATTCGACACAATGCAATAATCAGAGGTGACAACTCCTTTTTTTATTGAACAATTATTACCTATCCAATTATATTTCCCAATAACAATAGGAGCCATGCTACGATGAACCTTCCCATTTGACGTATTAAGTACATAATGAAAATCTGCACTCATAAGAACACAGCCAAACGCAATTCGCGTAAAATCACCAATGCTTATGTCTGGGCCAACTAAAATCTTCACATTCTCACCTATCATAACGTCCCGGCCAAACTGCATTTGACAATTAGTACCTAACACATGGACTGTTGTTCCTCCCATTATTGTACAATTACCCTGAAACGTAATTACACCATTATTGATAATGACAGTTTTACCTGAACGGAAAAACTTGCGCCGTCCAAACCGAATCATACCCGAATGCAATGGCGCATTTATCTGGACTTTCCCTATATGTTCAATTCTTGTTCCCTGATAAACCCAAATTGGCAGTTTTAACGCATCTTTGATTCTGAACAGTAAGAAATTCACCAATAAGGTTTTATGGACAGAAATAGCTGTACCACGCCATTTGTCAAAAATAAACCTGAACAAATGTATACGCCGAATAATCCTTCCAAATCTCATAACAAATAATGTAAAGGCAACCAAACGCTTTATGCCGATAAGACTTCATTTTTTCCTAAAGCGTAAAAGCTGCATGGACAAAGTGGAAATTATATTTCTTTGTTCTGATTTATCAAATGCGACAAACAAACTAACCATCACATTCAATACAAATGAAATAAAACATAACAACAAAAAACCAATGAATCCATCTGGCAAAAAAGCATTTATCTGCAGAAGCATCAAATACACAATGAAAACACTTACCATGATGCGCAAAAGAACGCCTATAGAGAACAAGCAAAAACTAAACCCTAATAAGCGATGCAAAAAATAAAAACGAACAAATAAAAAAACAAAAAAAACGACCAAGCGGACATAATAAACTCCATACGGTTCCGTTCCGAACAACAACAGAACGTATGTCAGCGGCAATATCAACAACAGAGCGAAAGACTCCGACAAGTTATACTTCTTGATTTTGCCTGTCGCTTGAATTGCTGATGTTATGGGGTCAGAGAACGAATATATCATGGTCAACCATAACGCCAAATTCAGGAATTCTCCTGTATACTCAGGAACATTTTCAAGCCATAAGCCCAAAATGTAGTCTGTACGAATCATGAATGGCATGGAAATAACACCCAGAATGACACATGATATTTTCAAAGTATATACAAGCAATGACCTCATATCCTCAAATTGCCGCATTGCATAAGTTTTTACTATTTGCGGCTTAACAGCCATGACAAAATTAGAATTAAATGTAGCCAAAGACAAGTTGACCTGATTCGACAACGCAAATGCAGCATTAACGGCTGGACCGAAAAAAATATTCAACAAAAAAACCGAACCTTGTGTATAAATAAAAAAAGCACTATTCGACAATGTGTTCCACCAAGAAAAAGACAGCAGCTCTTTCAAGACACTCTTATTTACATAGAATTTATATTTTTCACCAAACTCTCTTGAGCAATACCAACCATCAAATATACGTATTAAAATATTTACCAACATCAACAAAAAAACATACAATATCAATCGGTCTGTTTCTGCATTTAAAATAACCAACGAAATGATTAAGACTGCAACTGATTGAAAAACAGCCTCATAAGCATATACGCTCATTCGTTCATGTGCTACAATCAAAGCCTTGTACGGTATGCTTAACACGTTAACAATGGCAATTACTATTGAAAATTGATATATCACATTCGCTGCCAACAATCTTTCATCTGGAATTTCCAGCCCTGTATTTAAGAAATACAAGCCTATTGTTTCCGCAACCAAGACAATTATTACAGCCAAGGCCAAATGCACATTTAGGCTGGTAACAAATATTTGATTTGTCTTTACCGAATCATGCTCACCCAAAGAATAATTTAAGAAACGTTGTACAGACGTTATCATTGAAGTGTTCAAAAAAGACAGCATGGAAATTATGCCACCTACGACATTATTAATTCCATAATCAACTACCCCTAATGCCTGTAAAACAATCCTGCTGGAATAAAACGAGATTCCCATTGTTACAAACATTCTTGCAATTAGCATGAAAGAGTTTCTCGCAACCTTCTTGCTGTCTAATCCACTCATAAATGTTTGTAACAACTATTTTGCAACAATCACTTAAATCAAAAACAAACATTTAACATATACAGCAGCGTGTTCTTGGCTATGCGCTTGTTGTTTGAGTCCATGTGAACGCTTACTTCTCTTTCCCATACCCGTAGCCGTAACCGTACTTCTTGCCGTAGGCGTATTTGCCGTAACGGCCATACTTGCCATAGCCGTAATAGTAACCGTTCTTGCGCTTGTCCATGTCGATGCCGTTGACGAGGGTGCAAAGGGTCGGCATCTTCTTGTCGTGCTTAAGGTCGTTGATAAGCTCGAAGTCGCCCTTGCGGGTGAAGTCGGCCCGGCAGATGTAAAGGCAGATGTCGGCCACTCGCGATATAAGGCGCGTATCGGTGACTACGCCTATCGGGGCGCTGTCGATTATGATGTAATCAAAGTGTTGGCGAAGGATGCCGAAAGCCTCATCGAGCGAACGGCGGGCTACAAGCTCCGTAGGATTGGGCGGAATGTCGCCAACGGGCAGTACATACAGGTTTGGCGACACGGCCGACCGACAGCATAGCGACAGCACGTCGACACCTTTGGGCGACGCGAGGTAACGGGTTATGCCAAGCGAGTCTTTCGGGAGGGAGAATATCTTGTTGAGCGCGGGCTTGCGGATGTCCATGCCAACGATAAGCGTCTTGCGCTCCATGAAGGCGAAGCTAACGGCGAGGTTGGCCGCAGTGAAGCTTTTGCCTTCACCTGGCGTGGTGGACGTTACGAGAACCACCTTCTCGTCGTCCTGAAGCATGTACTGGATGTTCGTGCGGACGTTGCGGAACACCTCTTCCATCACGCCGTTCTTGTTTTCAGCCACAACAATCGTAGAGTCGGCCTTGTCGGTCACTTGGGGAATGTCGCCTATCACGGGCACGTCGGTAATCTTCTCAACGTCGGCCCGGCCCTCTATCTTAAAGCGCAGCTTAAGCACGAGCCAAATGCAGAACATGGGGAACAACAGGCCGACGACGAACGCCAACACGTATATGTTGCGCGTGTTAGGCGCAACCACGCCCATGGCGCGCGGCTCTTCCACCACGCGGCTGTTGTCGGCCGTGGCGGCAAGCGTGATGGCGTTCTCCTCGCGCTTCTGCAGGAGCGTAAGATAAAGGTTGGCCTTTATCTCCTGGCGGCGCGTTATGTCGGTCAACGCCTGTTCCTGACGAGGGGCGTTGCTTACGCGCGAGCGATAACGGCCGGCCTCGAGGTTGAGGTTGCGCCGGGTTATCTGCAAGGCTTTCTCAACGTTGTCAACGGCGGTGACTACTGCGTTGTGCGTGGCGTTTATCGAAGCGTCGAGGTTCACCACGACGGGGTTGTTGGCCTTCGACGTGCGTAGCAGGCGCTTGCGCTCTATCTGCATTTCGTTGTATTTGGCTATCACGCCTGCAAGGTCGGCGTCGCTTACGCCGATGTCCGACGGTATCACCTCGTGGCGGTTGTCGGGATTGTCGACATACTCGCGCAGGAAGCTGACAAGGCGCAGCTGCGAGGCGTTCTCGGCACGCTTCTTGTCATACTCTGATGTTTCCTGCAGGGCGAGCTGCGCGTCGGCACTCAGGTCGGTAAGTCCGGCGCGCTGCTTGTAGCTTGCCAGTTCGTTCTCCGTCGTACCGAGTTCCTCGTTGATGATGCGTATGCGCTCGTCTATGAACTTAGCCGTGCGGCTGGCCACTTGGTTCTTGTCCTCGTTTGCGTCGATGTTATACAGCGTTACCAGCGCGGAAAGGAAATCTTGTCCGCGGCGTATGTCGGTGTCGTTGAACGAGAGGCGCACTATCGACGTAAACTCGCTCGTAGGCTCGCCCTTAAGACGGGCCTTATACCCATCGGCGACGACCGAGGGAGGGGCGACGACGGCCTTAAACCCGTACGGCAGCGCCGTCTTGGCGCGGTTTGAGTCAGGCGTGAGCGTCAGCGTGCCCACGGGAGTTATGAATATGGCCGGTATCTTCTTAAACACCTTGCTCACCGCATGGTCTTCGCCGTCGACCGAATATCCGGCGGTAACGGCCACGCAACCGTCCTTGCGGCAGTCAACGTCGACGCGCAACGCCGACGGCAGCCGCTCGGCCTCGTCGGGAGCCATCCATACGTTGACAGGCGCATTCTTATATAAAGGAATGTCGTAGCCGAACTTCCTTTCGCTGAAATATGTTATGTAAAAGTTTTGCGACGTAACGACTTTCTTTATCAGGCTGTACGACTGTAGTATCTCTATCTCGTTATCGAAGTTGTTGGCCATCGACATCGTGCCGAGATCCTGCATCGACGCGAGGGCTGTGGCGGCGGTCGACTTCGTCTTGTCGCCCTGCTTTATCATCACCGTTGAATTTATGTTGTACACCGGCGGCTGATAGCGCAAATAAACGTAAGCTCCGACCAGCGACGCGACAAGGACGCCGAGAATATAAGGCCAACGCAGGATATAGTCTACAACAATGGCCTTATAGTCAACTTTCTTCTTATCGTTCTCGAAAAGTTCTTCGTATAATTGCTCTTCTTTCATTTTACGGTTAAAATAAGATTGTCACAAGAATCATCCCAACGCCAAGTCATCTTACCGACACTATTATCAGCGACGCGACGGTGGCCACGAGGCTTATCCAGCTTATCCACGATGAAGTGTTGTTGCTCATACTGTTTGAACGCACCCGCGCCTTCGTCGGCTTCACGTATAATACGTCGTTCTGCTGCAAATAGTAATAAGGCGACCGGGTTATGTCGGCGCTCGTCAGGTCGAGACTTACCACCTGCTTGTTGCCACGGCGGTCCTCACGCAGAAGCTGCACGTCGTCGCGGACGGAGAACAGGGTCATGTCGCCGGCCAGAGCCAATGCTTGGAATATGTTTATACGTTCGTCGCCGACTGGATAAGTGCCGGGGTTCTTTACCTCGCCCAGCACGCTGACCTTAAAATTCGCTACACGCACCGTCACGTTGGGCACTTCGCTCAGATGGGCCTGAAGCTTGTCGCGTATCAGTGCTTCACACTCACGCGTGGTAAGTCCTTCAACCCTTATTTTGCCAAGAACGGGAAAATCGATGAATCCACCGTTGTCTACAAGATAATCAAGCAGCTTGGCGTTGTTCATGCCCTGCCCTATGTTAGCTTGGTTCTTCGTTGCCCCTATCTTCCTGTAAAAAGGAGCCGACACCTCAGGGTCCGACGTGCTTACCGTAACCGTAAGCTCGTCCTTAGGCATGACACGGTATTCAAAAAGCACTTGCTTGCCGTCTTGTGCGGACTGCCCGCCGTCACGAAGATACACAGACTTGTCGTAAGACATGCATCCCGCCAAGGACAAAGAGGCAACCAACAATGCCAGAATGTTAAAACGGTTCATATATATCATTATTTTGAATTAACTGATTAATTATTAATTGAGGAGTAGAGGAGTAAGGAGTAGAGGAGTAAGGAGATATGCTTTGTTGTCCGCGTCCTCACCTTTCCACCTTTTCACCCTTTTACCTTTTCACCCTTTTACCTTTCCACCCTTTCACCTTTCCACCTTTCCACCTTTCCACCTTTTCACCCTTTCACCCTTTCACCCTTTCACCTTTAAAGATGCGGACGGCATCCTCACGGACACCGTGCCGCTTAAAAACAAAATGCCGACCCAAAACCATCACGGTCGCGGATGGCTAAAAAGAGAATAATAAATAAAAAATCATATAAAAATCCACCTGCATTCTTTACAAATGCGGAGAATAAAGTAGTATCTACCTATTATGCGTCGCCGCCGCATTGGCGGAAAACGCCATGACTCGCCGCCACGGCACCAAGGTCGGGCCTGTTGTAAAGGGTGTACGTACCCACTCTTTCCGCTATGGCGGCAACCGTACCGCTTATCATTGAGAAGCTGCCGACGTCGGCCTTTATAAGCGAAGTCATATCGAGGAGCGCGCAGAAAGCCTGCGCCCCCGTGAGTCTTACGGCCATATTCTCATCTGCCTGGACCATCCTGAACACCGCCCTCAACCTTGCGTGCCCGTTCAAGTAACAAGGAGTCTTGCCGCTCCAAGGCGTGCCGTACACGTTTACGCCGCCGTCGGGCATAACGCGCAGGGCCGGCTGGTCGTCGTTAAGCAAGCGCGCCCCCGCCACATGCCGCAGCCATAAGCGCGAGTGCGTGCTCTTGCCTACTCCCGACGGTCCTATGAACAAGGCGGCCGACGCGCCCACCGCCACGCTCGACGCATGGACGAGCACCGTGCCGTATGAGGCGGCACTGTAAATGAAGCTTATCATGATGAAGTCGCCCAAGGCCATGCAGCCGGCCTCCGTGGCGGCACGGCAATCGGTCTCGACAAACCGCCAGCCGCCCGACGCACGCAAGCGGTAAACGCCGCCGCCGTTAAAACGCAACGCCGCAGCACAGCCGCCGGGCGTAAGCCAAAGGCGCAGGGTCTTGCCGTCGAACGTATTTTCAAGCGACGGACATCCGCAGGCGTCGGCCAACCTGCATCCGCAGGCTACGGTACATACGACATCGGCCGCGCCGCCGGCCTTGGCTGCAAACGGGGCGAGATTGGCCATAAGCGGCGGAAGCCCGTCCAAGCCGACGACCTCGACACCCAAACCTGCTATATCGAATCTCATAAATTATCCCTATATTTAGCCGGCGTTACACCGTACCGCGCCAAGAAGAGCCTGTAGAACGTGCGCAGGCTGCCGAATCCCGAATCCAAAGCCGCCGCCTTTACGGGCAGGCGCGGATCCTCGCGCAGCAGCCGCGCCGCATGCTCCAGGCGCAGGCCGTTGACGTAACCGTAAAGGTTTGTTCCGGCATACCGCCGCACCAGCCCCGCCACACGGTTCTTGTTTACGAGGCACAACCTTATATAAGAGTCGCGCGAAAAGCCCGGGTCAAGATAAAGCCTGCCTCCGACGATGGCCTTGTGGGCCTCGTCAAACAACAGCCTGTCGTCAGCCGCCGCGCATCCGGCCCCGGGCCTATCCGGCCCGCCGGACGCGGCACCGCTTTCCCGAACCAACGCCGGCCGGCCTTTGCTTGAAACATCCATCACTATCTTACCGTTAAAATTAAGACAAGATTCACTCGGGAAAAAAGACCCGGACCGCATCTTTCATATCTTCCGCCGCCTTTCCTGCAAGTCGCGGCGGAAGCCCTCAGGCAGGGCGCCGTCAGAAAGGATGTCGTCCAAAAGCCTTCCGGCGTCGCCGCACGCCGCCTTGACCTCGCCCACGTCATACCGCCTGCCGTTACCGTCCACGGCGCGCAGCCATGCGCCCGCTTCCTCCAACAGCGACAGTGCCGTGACGGCGGCCCCGCGCGCCCCGCCGCCCTCCATGCATGCCCTAGCCCCGCGCACCTTACGACGCAGGTTCAAGGCCATGGCCGTTACGTCGAGCTGACTTTGCGGCGTGAAGAAACACTCCTCCATGCCCGTAAGGCGTGAGCCGGCCGGACCGCCGCCCCCGCGCTGTTGGCTGCGCCGCAGCCTCACATACTCGTCTATGTTCTCGAAACTGTCCATGCTTATGCCGCCTATAGCCACCGTCAATCCGCCTATCGAGGTAACAAGGCACTTGTTGCGCGATATTCTTATATTATACCCCTCGAAACCGGCCAACAGCCCCGACGTCACCCTCACCCGGGGGTGCCCCTCGGAGTAATAGCTTAAGGGATGGGGCATGAACCTTATGCGGCTGCGGCCGGTGTCAAGGTGCATGAACGGGCGCATGATACGGTCGGGTATCACGGCCGTCGCCTTCGTGCTGCAATCGTCCGCAAGGCGGACGCCTTGGCAGTTGCGGCGCAGGAAGTCCTGAATCTCCCCCTTGTCGCCCTGCACGAATATCAGCCCGGATATGGTCTGCCGCTCCCTCGCCGTTATCTTACCGTTTTCCTTCTTATACGTCACCGTCTTATGGACGAAAGTCTTGAACCTTGCGCCCAGCAGCCTGTCGACATGGGCCACGCGCGCATGATGCACGAACAGGTAACACCACGGCGCGCCCGGCTCCACCCCTCCCTCCGCCGGCGCCGCGCCGCCTGCGTCACAAGGTTGCCCCACGGCCTTAGAATGAACATCTGTACTATACAGTGGCATCGATAATCCAGTCTAATCTATTTTCAGTGCAAGCCCTGCACTCTTCGGCAGAGTGCATGCCTACGAGAAAAGCACTGACTGTCAGGAGGATAACATACGGCAAAAGGCGTTTTTGCTAAACAATGCCGCAGGCCATGCCGCGCAAAAACACCTGCGGGCGATATTTTTAACAATAAAAAAGCACCGTGTTCGGCGGATTTTCGTATCTTTGCAACCGAAAGCGTGCACTCTGCCGAAGAGTGCACGCTTTTTTGCTAAACAAAGCGCGTGGCGCCGCCCACGGTCAACCCCCAATCGGGTTCATCCGCAAACTTTTTGGATGTGTGTATGATACAATAACAAACATCCTACTATAATCCAAACGGTTGGTAACCGTTTGGATTATAGTAGGATGTAGTCATAAACAAAAAGGATAAGCTTATGGATTAATATTTATGAATATCCGCAATCGGCCAAATACTTACTTGCATCCTCTTCTAATAAGTCTGTTGCATACACTGGATTCCGGGCTTGGACCCGGAATCCAGTGTATGCAACTAAGTTGTTGACGAAAGTGTGTTTACTGGATTCCGGGTCTAAGCCCGGAATTGAAAATCGCCGTTAAGGCAATGACGGTATGCCACAGACTTATTAGAAGAGGATGCAAGTAAGTATTGGCCGATTGCGGATATTCATTTAATATTTATTCTCATCCAACCGATTTGCGGATGCCCCCCCAATCGGCCGTCGGAGCGCTAATAGCATATCCACACTTCATCACCGGCCATTAGCCCCCGTCCCCTCTCCCGCACAGCCGCCGGGCGGAAAGGTGATGAAGCCTGACGGCCGGTTTGGGCTCGGCGGCGGGGGGAAAGACGGGCAGACGCACAAAAAAGGCGGAATACGGCCGCAGCCGTATCCCGCCCACCTTATAAGTTGGTTTCAATATTCGAGCCTCTTGTCGGATTCGAACCAACGACCCCGAGATTACAAATCACGTGCTCTGGCCAACTGAGCTAAAGAGGCGGGTGGGCAAGCTACTCACATCGCGCCGCTACAACCAACTACCTTTGCTACGTTCCCGTCCTGGAGGATTCGAAGGGAGCTGGCCGTGTAAGACTTGCCCGTCTTAGCGGCTGCAAAGGTAATAAAAACTTTACATACGGACATGCAAACCACACGTTTTTATATCTTTTTAACTCGCGCCATGCGGGGGGGCAGGCGTACGGCACCCCGGCGCATGCTTTACCGAAAAAAACGGACATAACGAGGACGGAAGTCACTCCGTCTTGCGGTAGCTCAATATCGCGCCTGCCCACGACACGGCGGCGTAGGCGGCCATCAAGATGAGTTGCGGCTGAAGGTCGGCCGGGGTGCTGCCTTTCAGGTAGAGGGCGCGCAGCGTCTCGATGTAATAGCGCAAGGGATTGGCGTATGTCAGGGCCTGCGCCCAGCGCGGCATGCCGGCTATCGGCGTGAGCAGGCCGCTCATCAGGACGAAGATTATGAGGAAGAAGAACATCAGCAGGGCGGCCTGTTGCATGGTGGAGGAGCAGTTTGAGACGATGAGGCCGAGGCTCGAAACTATGAGGAAGAACAGCAGCGAAGCAAGTATTACCGTCCCCACGCTGCCGCGCGGCCACATTCCATAGAAGAGGTATGCCCACAGCATAGACCAGAGAAGCATGAAGAGACCAATCATCCAATAAGGCACGAGCTTTGAGAGGACGAAGTCGCGGCGGCTGACGGGCGTGACGTTGATTTGTTCGATGGTGCCACACTCCTTCTCGCCGACGATGTTCAAGGCAGGAAGGAAGCCTATGAGCAGCGTCAGCAGCATGGCGATGATGCCTGGTACCATGTACACCTTATAGTCGAGCGAAGCATTGAAGAGGAAGCGCGGACGTACGTCAACGCCACGAGCCGAGCAGTTTTCCACGCCAATGCCATGCTCTTCACGCTGCGCGGAGGCGAAGTCTGATATGATGTTAAGCATATACGCCTGTCCGAGAGCACCCTTCACGCCGTTCACGGCGTTGGCGTTTACGTTTACGGCGGCTGTGCCCATGCGCACTATATCAGATGAGAAGCCATGCGGAACGGTAAGTATAACGTCGGCAGAGCCGTCCTCGACGCAGCGCAGGGCATCCTTGTAGCTGTCTTGGAAAGATGTCAGCGAGAAATAATCGGATGCGTCAATCTGCCCGACGAGCCGCCGCGAAAGAGTGCTGCGATCGTTGTCTACTACGCAGAACTTTAAGTTCCTTATCTCTTGGTTTGCCGCATACGGCACTATCAAGAGCATTACAATCGGCAGCACGACAAATATTTTCGGCAGGAAAGCATTGCGCTTGATTTGCAAGAACTCCTTTTGTATTAAATATCTTATTACCATATAACAGTTATAATCTTACCTTAAACTTCTTCAAGGATACCACAAGCAGCACAACCTCCATTGCCAACATCACCCAAACGTCGGTCAGTATGTACTGCGCATCCACTCCCTGTATCATCAGGCGGCGTGCGGCATCGATGTACCAGCGCGCCGGAATTATTATAGAAATGTATTGCAAAACATTCGGCATGCTCTCTATCGGGAAGGCGAGGCCCGACAGATAGACTGTCGGGATGATGAAAAGCATCGACACGACCATAGCCGCCAACTGAGTGCGGACGAGCGTCGATACGAACAGGCCTAACGTAAGGCATACGAGAGTGTAGAGAAGCGTTGCGCCGACGAATGCACACAGACTGCCTGCCATAGGCACGCCGAGCACGAAACGCGAAAGCAAGAGCACAGTGGCAACGTTGAACGCAGAGATTACAAAATACGGCACGAGCTTCGACAGAATGATGCACGCTGGCGACAGCGGTGATGCCAAGAGCACTTCCATCGTGCCCGTCTCCTTCTCGCGCACTATTGCGATGCTGCCCATCATCACGCACACGAGCATGAGAACCATGCCCATCACGCCCGGCACGAAGTTGTACTCGCTCTTTTGCTGCGGATTATAGAGCATGCGCGTTACCGGGACGATGTTCATCTTAGCATCACTTGGATTTACGGCTGCATGCTCCTGCCGTATGGAAGCGAGCATCTGCATGACGTATTGCAGGCGTATTGTGGCTTGGTTCGGCTCCGTTCCGTCGACGAGCAGCTGCACTTCGGCCTTGCCCTTATGCACCAAGTCTGACGCGAAGCCATGCCCGAAGACAACCGCCACGTCTGCCTTGCCTTGGCGGAACAGGCTGTACACATCGCCGATGCTTGCCGCGCAGTAGTCGAGCGACGTGTAGGGGTTGGCCGCAAGTCGGTAGCACGCCTTGCGCGTAAGCTCGTCGTGAGCCATGTCGAGCACCGCCACGCGCACGTTCTTCACTTCCGTCGAAACGGCGTAGCCGAACAACAGAAGCAGCACTACCGGCACGGCGAGCAGTATGAGCATGCTGCGGCGGTCGCGCAGGATGTGCATGAACTCTTTGCTTATAAACGAGACATACTGCTTCATGCGTCAACTCCTTTCCGCCTTACGCGCAAGACTGTAAAAAACATCATACAGATTGTCGGTGTCCATGGCGGCTTTCAAAGCCTTGGGAGTGTCGAGCGCGGCTATGCGACCGTCGACCATGATTGACACGCGGTCGCAATACTCGGCCTCGTCCATGTAGTGCGTGGTTACGAAAACGGTCGTGCCACTGTCGGCGGCGCGGTAAATCAGCTCCCAGAACGTGCGGCGCGTCACCGGGTCGACGCCTCCCGTAGGCTCGTCGAGGAACACTATTCCAGGCTCATGGAACGTTGCCACGGTGAAAGCCAGCTTCTGCTTCCAGCCCAACGGCAGCGAGCCGACGAGCGTGTCGCGCTCATCTTCAAGTGCAAGCGAGCGCAGGCTCTCGTCAGTCTTGCGCCTTATCATTTTACCGCCCATGCCGTAAATGCCGCCGAAGAGGCGCATGTTCTCGGCCACGGTGAGGTCGTCGTATAGCGAAAACCTCTGGCTCATGTAGCCAATGTGCCGCTTCACCTGCTCAGGCTGTGTGCCTACGTCGTATCCGGCCACCGCGGCGCGCCCGGCCGTAGGGCGGCTAAGGCCGCAGAGCATGCGCATGGCCGTGGTCTTGCCGGCTCCGTTAGCGCCGAGGAAACCGAATATCTCGCCACGGCGCACGCTAAAGCTGATATTGTCAACGGCAGTGAACGAGCCGAATTTCTTAGTCAGGCCATCGGCCGTTATCACGCTTTCTGTATCCATATATCTTGTATAAAAAAACACGTCAGTTCGTAAATCATAATGCAACAGCAAACTGCTTTGTTTGCGAAAGACCGTCTTTCGCACCGCCAAAGACGGCTTTTTGCCATATAAAAGGTCATCTTTCACACGCCGAAAAGCCACCTTTTGCGTCACCACACATAACTCGCTGAAATTCAGCCGAATACGAATCAGTCTACATTCAACATCCTGCAGCCGTCAAACGGTCGGTCCCTTCATAAGCGACATAAAGCAATCTTCTACGGAAGGCCGTATCTCTTTCACTTCAACGCCCGTATGTCCGAACTGCTGCAGATATTCCAACAATGTGTGAGAGGAAGCGGCTTCATCCAACGTAACGTGCATGCAGTAGCCGAACGAGAATAACGTTATAACACAGGCGCACTCTTTCAGGTCATTGAGCAGCCGGTGCATGTCGTCACAACTGACGGCGAACAGCCGCCTGGAATAACTTTCACAGATTTCAGCCGGCGTGCCCGTCAGCAACAAACAGCCGCCTTGCACGAGCGAAATGCGGTCGCACCACGAAGCCTCGTCCATGTACGGAGTTGACACGAGCACAGTCATGCCATAGCTTTGCCTTATGTCCTGAAGCATCTGCCAGAACTCGCGGCGCGACACCGGGTCGACACCCGTCGTAGGTTCGTCGAGCAGCAGCACGCGCGGGGCATGGATGAGCGCACACGAAAGGGCGAGCTTCTGCTTCATTCCGCCCGACAGCTTGCCGGCGCGGCGCGCTTTGAACGGCTCGAGCTGACTGTAAATGTCCTTCACCAGGCCGTAGTTCCGCTCGACAGTAGTGCCGAACACCGATGCGAAAAACTGCAAATTCTCCTCAACCGACAGGTCTTGGTAGAGCGAAAACCGGCCTGGCATGTAGCCTATCCGCCGCCTCAGCTCACGGTAATCACGCACCACGTCGAGTCCGTCAACCACGACGCGTCCGCCGTCGGGCAACAGCAACGAGGCCAATATGCGGAAAAGCGACGTCTTGCCTGCGCCGTCAGGGCCTATGATGCCGTATATTTCGCCCTCATTGACGCTGAAGGTCAAGCCACAAAGAGCATCGACACGGCCGTATCTCTTTTGTAAATCGTAGACTGAAACCATATTTTTAAAAGTAAAAAAGTAAAAAGGTAAAAAAGTAAAACATTACAAATGCTTGCAAGGCAAATGGATTCTTCACTCTTCGTTCTTCACTCTTCACTTAAAAACTCCGCCTCGCCGTACATTCCGATTTTTATCAGTCCGTCGGCGTTCTTTACTTTTATCTTAACCGCATAGACAAGGTTGGCGCGTTCGTCTCGCGTCTGTATCGTCTTGGGAGTGAACTCCGCCTTGTCTGAAATCCATGATACAACGCCTTTATACTCATGACTACCGTCATCGCCAAGGTCGGCATACACCCTGACTTGCTGTCCTATCTTCAGCGAAGTGAGCTGCGGCGCGTCGACATAAACATGCAGCGTCATGTCGCTTACGTCCGCTACTTTGAACAGCGGCTTGCCTGGCACGGCGTATTCGCCGGCTTCGGCATACTTCTCAAGCACCGTTCCGCTGATTGGCGACGTAATGTGGCACTTGCGCAGCTGGTCAACCACCTGCCAACGCTCTATCTCTGCCGCGTCCATCTGTCGGTTCAGGCTGCCTGTAGTGTTGTTTAGTTGCGACAGTTGCGCGTCCAGCTGGTGGCGAAGCACGCGCACGCTGCTCTCCGCGTCGTCAAGCTGCTTGCGGTTGGCGGCGTTGCCACGCACAAGTGCGGAGTACCGCTTCACCTCCAGCTCGGCCTTCTCCAGTTGTTGTTTCGTTACCGCAATCTGTTTGTTTATGTCCGGCCTCTGGCTCGCGTAAACTTCTTTCGTCGCGCCGAGCCGCATCGCGCGCAGCTGCAGCTGCACCGTGTCGATCAGCCCCACCTGCTCGCCCTTGGTCAGTTTAACGCCCTCTTCAGCATCGAAATACATCAGTTTGCCGGTCTGTTCGGCAGACACTATCACTTCCGTAGCCTCGAACACTCCCGTTGCGTCATGCTCCATGCCGCCTTTTGAGCAGGCTGTCAATGACAAAACCGTCAATGCAAATATTATGTTCTTCATCTTTTAAAAATTATTCAAATGCTTTATTTTGTACATTTCCTGCAACAGCTGTATCTCGTGCAGCCGCTTGGCGAGCTGCGCGTCGCTTACAGCGTTGATGTCGCGGAGCATCTCGTTAACCGTCTCCGTGCCGTTGGCAACCCGCAGTTCGGCCTTTTCGCGTATGCGCCGGCGCAGCGTTATTATTTCGTCGTCTTGCCTTAGCTGTTCACGCAGGTTGTCGACCGCGCCGCTCCGCAGCTCAGTCTGCAGGCGAGTGTTGAACAGAAAAGCGTCACGCTCCGACTGCACGGTCAGCCGCTCAGCCTCAATCTTGCGGCGGTCGTTGGCCCGCGTGTACAGCGAACCGAAGTTCCACGACAGCGTAACGCCTACTTTATAATAAGCGTCGAAGTCGTCTTTCAGCATGTTCAGCCCGGGATTGCCGTAGCCGCCGCGCACGAACAGGCCGACATTAGGGCGCAAAGCCACGTTGAGAGATTTCAGCCTTGCGTCGAGCAGACGCTCCTGAGCGGCGTAAAGTGCCAGTTCGGGGCGGCTGTTTGCGCCGTTTTGCATGACGGGAGGCGTCGGCTTGATGATCGTGTCGCCGTCGCCTATTTCCTTTCCGATGAACGTTGAAAGCATTTTCAGATACGTGTTGCGCTGCGTCAGCAGGCTCGTTTCCCTCTGGCGAGCCTTCACCTGTTCCACTTTCACTGCGTCGACATCGGTCTGGTTAGCCGTTCCGCCATTCACCATGGCCTCTACCGAAGCAAGTGAAAGCCGCAAGTCGTCTTTTAATATGCGCACTTGCGCTATCTGTTCGTCGAGCACGAGCACGCCGAAAAACAGCTCGTCGACGCGCCGGTTGACATCATACATAGCCACGCTGACCTGCTCACGCCCTACGTCGCCCTGCGCCTCGGCCAAGCGTTTGGCAGACGACACTGCTCCGCCGTCGTACAGCTGCTGGCTTATTGTAACGTTCACGTCATACTGGTCCTTGCTTAACGCCGGTATGTCAACGCCCGGAATGTCGACGGGAATGGCCGTAACGTCGCTCTGGTAACTCGCCGTACCGCCCACGACGGCCTGCGGCAGCCAAGCCTTGGCGGCGTTCTCCACGGTGAGCCGGCGGCTCCGCTCCACAAGGCCGTACCGCTTTATTACGGGATAATTGTCTCTCGCCAACTCTTTGCACCGCTCAAGCGTAACCTGGGCACGACTTGTCCCGACGCAAAAGAGTATGAACATGCAAACAAAATAGTGCTTCATATAAATCAGTTGATTGTCGTTTCCGTTTGCAAAAGTAATAATACAACATGCACGCAACGTTATCTTATGCTGACATTAAATGTTCTTTTTGTACAAATACGCTTTCACGCAATGCGGTTTTCATGGCAAAACATTGCCGATAAGTGCTATTTTCGTATTTTTGCATCGTAACAATCAGATAAAAAGGACATGAAGAACAAATCGCCGGAACGTTTCTCTTTCCACGAACTGAAGTCGGTGCTGAGCGGCGTAAAGCCGGCCTACGCCCCGATAAAGTTCATCGGCAAGGACATTGCAATGCTCGGTAGGGACGGCAGGGCGCTGCAGAACATACTGCAAACCGACACGCCCTACATAATGGAAGACTGCCGCATGGGCTTCGTAAAACGTGGCAGCATAAGGCTGACGGTAAACCTCGTCGAGCGCGAATACGGCGCGGGGACGTTCGCCTTCATATCGGCCGGCAGCATACTGCAAATCAACGGTATGAGCGAAGATTTCGACCTGCGCGGCATAATGATAAGCGACGAACGGCTAAAGGCGGCCATGGGCAAGGCAATGCCGACCTGGTGCGGCGGCAACGCGACGTTTTTCACGGTACACCATGACGACGAAGACGCCGCCACCATAAGACAGATGTTCAGCACAATATGGGATTTGATTAACAAAGAACGTTTCCCCGACGAAACGCTCAACGGCCTAATACACGCCGTAATACATTATTACAGCTACCTGAAAGACATTGAAGCGGACACGGCACAGCCCGAAACGTCGCGCGGCAAGGAGCTGTTCAACACCTTCATACGCCTTGTCAACCTGCACTCGAAGCACGAACGCAAACTACAATTCTATGCCGACAAGATGTGCATGACGCCACGTTATCTCAGTACAATCATAAAACAGGTAAGCGGAATAACGGCAAAAGAATGGATTGACCGCGCCGTTGTGACTAACGCGAAAGTGATGTTAAGATACAGCAGCAGGCAGGTGGCCGAGGTGGCTTACGCCCTCAACTTTCCAAACGTAAGCTTCTTCTGCAAGTTCTTCAAGCACGCCACAGGCCAGACGCCGCAGGAATACAGAGAAAAACGAAATTAAGTGAAAAGTGAAAAATCCATTTGCTCACATCTTAATAGCAGATAAAGGCAAATGGATTTTTCACTTTTCATTTTTCACTCTTCACTTTACTCCTGCTTCACGTCGCTGTCGAGCCTCGTGTCCTTAGTGATTGTCATGCTTCCCGAATGTGAAACGGTGACAAGCAGAGGCACATAGTCGTCGCTGAGCGCGTCGGGCTGGCCTACACTTGCAGCGAAGACTATGTTGTCGCCGTCAACACGGTCGAAAACAATGCCGAGCAGCGCGCTTTTCTCAAGGTATTTGGCGTTGACATACGATGCAAAGTCCTTCTTGTTGAACGTCTTTTGGAATATCGGCTTCGACTCATACGCCATGCCGTCGTCCTTGTGAGACTCTATCGTGACGTCAATCACGTTGTCATAGTATTTGCCGC
>CALUIJ010000074.1 GCA_944320675.1 uncultured Prevotella sp. | reverse complement strand
CCACCACCTCTTTCAGCAGGCGCGAGTCGGCCTTGAGGGTGACGCGGTTGTCGCGGCGGCAGTCAACGGTGGCAGTCTCGTAACCGACGAACGACACCTTGAGCAGGCACGGTTCCTGTGGCATGGCGGGCAATACGAACGTGCCGTCGTCGGACGTGGCGCAGCCGGTTACGTACCTGTTGCCGGCCTTGGTGAGCAGCATCACCGTGGCGAAGGCCAACGGACTGCCCTTAGCGTCGGTAACACGGCCCGTCACCCTTACCGTCCTTGCCTTGTCGGCGTTGTACTGCACGACGAAGTAAATGTCCCTCTCGACGAACGAGAACGGCTTGCCGTCGAGCACGGCGGCCAGTGCCTCGGCTTGCGTCTTGCCCCGTATGGCGGCCGTTACGCGGTAACGCTCGGTTTCGCCGTAGGTGAACAGGATGCTCTTGCCGCCCTGGCGTTCTATCTTCTTCAAAGCCGACGGCAGCGGCTCGTCGGTGAACGTGAGGCTTATGCGCCCATTGTCTTTGCCTGCGTCTGCGCTTGCGGCGACGCATAGCGCCATAAATAGCAGCATGGCTGTCAGTCTCAACGTGTGTGTTCCCATGTTCATAGTTTTTCCTCCTCTGTTTATTTATAATACACGCAAAGAGCCTTTTCGGGTATGGCGGCAACCATTGTTTTGGGGTATTTTAACGTTCTGCGGTCTGTACGGTTGCGTCCGGTTTCCCCTTAGCTTACCTTTCGCATGCCGAAAGGTAAGCTTTCAGCGTGCGAAAGACCGTGTTTTAGCCTGTAAAAGACGGCCTTTCGCAAGCCGTTGATTCTCAGGCGGTTGCCAAATAGGCCGCAAACCGTTGCCTGATGAGGCCGATATGCTGCGTTATGTGGCCTATAGACGTTGCTTCTCGGCCTGTCCCGCGCCCTTTCCACGGTATTTGCTCTTCGTAGCGTTGAACGTGTAGTTCACGGTGAGTCTCACCCTTTGGCGGTCGTTATATCGCCGGCCGTCGTAGTAAGTGCGGTCGCCGTAGAGGGTGAAGCGGTCGCGCCCGGTGCGGAATATGTCGTCGACGTTGAGGCCTATTTTCAGCGACTTGTCCTTAAGGATCGACTTGGCCACGCGCAGCTTCACTTGCCCCTTCGGCTGGCTTACGGCGTAGCTCATGGTTGCGCGCGTGTCGTAACTGGCTCTTAGGTTGACGAACCATCCGTTAGGGAACGTGAAACTGTTGTCAAGGCCAACCCAGAACTGAGGCTCGTTGGCTAAGTAGGGTATGCCGAGCGACGTTGCGTCGGAGTCGTACCAGTTCACCCCGGCGTACAACCGGGGCTGCCATACGCCGAACTTGGGCGTGAGTTCCACCTGTCCGCCGTACTGGTGGGTGTAAGGTATGCTGGCCATCGTCTTAAGCATCACGCCCGGGTGGCCCGCGTCGTCGTAGGGCATGAAGTATGACGTGTACATGTGCAGGGTGTAGTCGTACCACAGGCTGAAGTTCACCCAGCGCCATCCTCCGTCGAGCGTCACGCTGTTGTGCTTCTGCGGCACGAGCAGCGGGTCGCCGTTATCGTACATGTACTTGCTTACGTATGAGGTTTTGCTCGACAGCATGCCGTAGCTCGGGCTTAGCACCATCTGCCTATAGGCTAACGAGAGGTTCACGTCGCCGTGGCTGTAAGTGACCGAGGCCGACGGCAGTAGGTCCCTGTACGTGGGGCTTTGCCCGGTCATGAACACCCCGGCCTCCTCGTAGCGCGTGCGCCTGTGTTCGTAGCGCAGGCCAGCCGAGAGGTGGAATCGCCCGAGCGTGACGGCGTAGTCGGCAAAGGCCGAGTAGTAATGCTGCCTTAGATGGTCGTCGGCGTCGGCCGAGAAGCCGCTCTGCACGAAGCGGTCGCGCCGGTCGGTGAACGACTCTTCGGTGCCCACTCCGAGCGTGCCGCCGAAGAGCGGCGCCGTTATGACGAGCTTGGCGGCGTAGAGGCGGTTGTCAACGTCGTTGTATGACTCGGCGTCCGTCGTGCCGTCGTTGGCCGCCGTCTGCCACGAACGCGAGTCGCCGCCTACGTAATCGGCGTTGAAGTCGACGCCCCACTGCCCGAAGGTGCCCGTATAGTAGGCGTTGAGCGAATGGTTCCAGCCGTTCTTCGACTCGTCGTAAGAGTCGGTCGCGAGCCTGTCGTACGGCTCGCCGTCGCGCGTGATGACGGTCGTTCCGCATGTGCGCGACCAGTCGCGGCCGAGCGCCGTGGCTGCCACGTAGCGCATGCCGAGCGACTGCCGCTGGTCGGGTTCGTAGTTGAAGCCCGCCTCGCCCTTGAAGCTTGCCGAGCGTCCGGTGATGGTCAGGTCGTTGAGCATGCGCCATTCGGCCGACGTGTTCATTATGCTGAGGTCCTGCTTGGTGGAATATCCCTCGGCGTATTTCAGGTTTTCCTTCACGAATACGTCGAGTCCGCCGCGGCGGTAGTTCAGCGAGAAGCCTTCGCGGCCGTTGCCCCTGCGGCCCTGCGACCAGTCAGTGTAGCCCGAGCCGCTGAAGCCCTGGCCGCGCAGGCGTATCGTCTTAAGCCGTATCACCGCGCCCACCTCGGCCGAATACCTCGCCCCGGGGTTCATTATCAGTTCGGCCTGCAGTATCTCGGTGGCCTGTAGCTGGTTGAGCTCCTCCGCGTCGCGCACCTTGCGCCCGTTGATGTAGACCTCGGCCGAGCCGCGGCCTATGACGCTGAACGAGCCGCCGTCGCCGTTGACGAATGGCAGGTGGCTTATCATGTCGGAGGCCGAGCCCATCTGCGAGAGCGGCGTCCCGGCCACGTTGGCCAGTATGTTGCCGCCCTTGCGCTCAATCATCGGGCGGTCGTTGCGCACCACCACTTCCTTAAGCTGCCGCGAGTCGGCTTCGAGGCGTATGCTGTTGTCTCTCCGACACTCGGCAACGGCGGTCTTGCAGCCTACGAACGACACCTTCAGCAGGCACGGCTCGGCCGGCATCGACGGCAGGACGAACGTGCCGTCGTCGGCCGTTACGCCGCCCGTGACATACCGGCCGCCGGCCTTGGTGAGCATCACCACCGTGGCGAAGGCCAACGGCCGGCCCTGCGGGTCGGTGACACGGCCCGTCACTCCGGCGCGCGCGGCCTTGTCGGGCGTGTGTTGCACGACGAAGTAGATGTCCCTCTCGATGTATGAGAAAGGTTTGTCTTTCAGCACTGCGGCCAGTGCCTCGGCCTGCGTCTTGTCGCGGATGGCGGCCGTTACGCGGTAACGCTCTGTCTCGCCGTAGGTGAACAGGATGCTCTTGCCGCCCTGCCGCTCGATTTTCTTCAGGGCCGACGGCAGCGGCTCGTCCGTGAACGTAAGGCTTATGCGCCCCTTGCCTTTGCCCGTGGTCGCGCCTGCGGCGGTGAAAAGAAGCAGGGCGAAGAGCGCGGCGCACAGTCTTGACGTGGATGTCTTGATGCTCATTGTTTTTTCGTTGATGGTTTATTGTAATACACACGAAGTGCCTTTATGGGTATGGCCGGCACCGTTGTTTTATGATATCTTAACGTTTTGCGTTTAAAGCAATGATGCTCCGTTTTATAAGAGGTAACATTTTGCGCCGTGAAAGGTAAGCTTTTGCGGCCTGAAAGACCGTGTTTTGCATTGTAAAAGCTCGTCTTTCACAACGCCGCTGATAATCAGCGGTTTACATGCGGCTGCCGGGCGTGCCTGCCGCTTGTGCGGAACCGTAGCCTTAGCCGTCCGTCCTTAGTCCGCCTTTCGAGCGGCTGGCGCGCCTGCCTGTGGGCATACGGCGGCGTTTCGTCCCAATTTCACGCCGTAAAAAACGTTTTTCACGCATGGCGGACAATATTTCGGAAAAATTTCGTAAGTTTGCACCTAATTATTAATATTTTCCGTGCAAACAATAAATACAAAACAAGATAAGGTATGATTCTTTTTTTCAAGACCCCGACAGAAAGTGTGATTGCCACGGAAACGGACCATCAGCTTTCGCAAGAAGAAATCAAGGAACTTTGTTGGTTGTATGGCGACGCTACGCCGGTTGACGCCGAACGGCTTGACGGATACTTCGTAGGCCCGCGCCGCGAAATGATAACGCCGTGGAGCACAAACGCCGTCGAGATAACCCAGAACATGGGATTGAAGGGCATCGCGCGCATAGAGGAGTATTTTCCCGTAAGCTCGAAGGATGCCGACCACGACCCTATGCTGCAGCGCATGTACGATGGACTGGACCAGAGGGTGTTCACCGTAGACCACGAGCCGGAGCCTATAAAGCACGTTGACAACCTTGAAGAGTACAACGAGCAGGAGGGCTTGGCCCTGTCGCCCGAGGAGATAGAGTATCTTCACAAGATAGAGAAGGAACTCGGACGGCCGCTGACCGACTCTGAGATATTCGGCTTCGCCCAAATCAACTCGGAGCACTGCCGCCACAAGATATTCGGCGGAGTGTTCATCATCGACGGCAAGGAAATGGAATCGTCGCTGTTCAACATGATTAAGAAAACGACGAAAGAGAATCCGCACAAGATATTGAGCGCATATAAGGACAACGTGGCCTTCAGCGAAGGCCCCGTGATAGAGCAGTTCGCGCCCGAAGACCAGTCGACTTCAGACTACTTTCGCATAAAGGACATAGAGAGCGTAATATCGCTGAAGGCCGAGACGCACAACTTCCCCACCACCGTAGAGCCTTTCAACGGTGCCGCTACGGGCACGGGAGGCGAGATACGCGACCGCATGGGCGGCGGCACCGGCTCTTGGCCGATAGCCGGAACGGCGGTGTACATGACGGCGTACCCGAGGTTAAGTGAAGAGGGAAAAGTGAAAAGTGAAAAATCCGAATGCTCGGAGGTAATGGATTGTTCACTTTTACCTTTTAACTTTTCACTTAAAAGAGATTGGGAGTCTATCCTGCCCATGCGCAAATGGCTCTACCAGACGCCCGAGCAGATATTGATAAAGGCGTCGAACGGTGCCTCAGACTTCGGCAACAAGTTCGGCCAACCGCTGATTTGCGGTTCGGTGCTGACCTTCGAACACAAGGAGGGCGACGAGAAGTACGCTTACGACAAGGTGATAATGTTGGCCGGAGGAGTAGGCTACGGCACTAAGCGCGACTGCCTGAAGAAAGAGCCTAAGAAGGGTAACAAGATAGTAGTGGTGGGCGGCGACAACTACCGCATCGGTCTCGGAGGCGGCAGCGTGTCGTCGGTCGACACCGGCCGATACTCTAACGGCATCGAGCTGAACGCCGTACAGCGCGCCAACCCCGAGATGCAGAAGCGTGCCTACAACCTTGTGCGCGCCCTTTGCGAGGAGGATGTCAATCCGGTTGTCAGCATCCACGACCACGGTTCGGCAGGACACGTAAACTGTCTGTCGGAGCTTGTCGAGGAATGCGGCGGACAAATTGACATGACGAAGCTGCCCATAGGCGACAAAACGCTGTCAAGCAAAGAGATAATAGCCAACGAGAGCCAGGAGCGAATGGGCCTGCTCATCGACGAGAAACACATCGAACACGTTCGCAAGATAGCCGAGCGCGAGCGCGCTCCGCTGTACGTTGTCGGCGAAACTACGGGCGACGCCCACTTCAGTTTCGTGCAGGGCGACGGCGTAAGGCCGTTCGACTTGGACGTGGCGCAGATGTTCGGCCACTCGCCCAAGACATACATGAGGGACAACACGGTAGAACGCCATTATGAAAACGTAAGCTATGTAGGAAGGGAAAAGGGAAAAGGGAAAAGTGAAAAACCCAATACTTCTGCCAAGCAAGACTGTTCTTCACTCTCAACTCTTCACTCTTCACTCGACGAATACGTCGGCCGCGTGCTCCAGCTTGAGGCCGTAGCCTGCAAGGATTGGCTGACCAACAAGGTTGACCGAAGCGTTACGGGCAAGATAGCGCGCCAGCAATGCCAGGGAAGAATCCAACTTCCGCTGTCAGACTGCGGCGTAGTTGCGTTGGATTACCGTGGCAACAAGGGCATCGCCACTGCTCTCGGACACGCTCCGCAGGCCGGATTGGCATCGCCCGAGGCCGGCAGTGTGCTGTCGGTCGCAGAGTCGCTGACCAACATCGTGTGGGCTCCGCTTGAGGAAGGGCTCGACAGCGTGAGCCTCTCGGCCAACTGGATGTGGCCCTGCCGTTCGCAGGAAGGCGAGGACGCACGCCTTTACAGTGCCGTAAAAGCACTCTCGGACTTCTGCTGCGCGATAAAAGTGAACGTGCCGACGGGTAAGGATTCGCTTTCCATGAGCCAGCAATATCCCGACGGACAGAAGATTATCAGCCCGGGAACGGTAATCGTAAGCAGCGGCGGACAAGTGTCAGACGTGCGCAAGGTAGTGTCTCCCGTGGTTGTAAACGACAAGAAGTCGCTGCTTTACCACATAGATTTCTCTTACGACGAGCTGCGCCTCGGCGGTTCGGCTTTCGCCCAGTCGTTGGGCA
>CALUIJ010000073.1 GCA_944320675.1 uncultured Prevotella sp. | reverse complement strand
CGCCTGCACGTCGTCGGGCACTTGCCAGCGGCTCATCTTCTCGGTCATCTCGTAAGAGCAGTGCTCGGCCGACGCGCACGCCGCCGATAGTTTCTGGTATATCTGTTGTTCGGTCATCGGGCTGATAGGATTAATTAGGCTGATATGGCTAACCGGCCTTTACGGCCTTCATCATGCGGCGTTTGCCGTAGCAGTCTTCCCTGATTTCCACTTCGGCGAAGCCTTCGCGTCTCGCCATTTCGGCCGTCTTGTCGGCCGTCAGGGGGTTAAGCTCGAAGTATAGCGCGCCGCCGGGGCGCAGGGTCTTGGCGGCGTACCGGGCTATGGGTGTGTAGAAGCGCAGCGGGTCGCCGTCGGGCACGAAGAGGGCTTCCGCCGGTTCGTGCTTAAGGACGTGCTCCTCGATGTCCTTCTTCTCGCTGTCGAGCACGTAGGGGGGATTGCTCACTATCACGTCCCAGCGGCGTTCGGCTGTCCTGATGTCGAGTACGTCCTGGTATTCCACCACGATGTCGATGCCTTTTGCCGAGGCGTTGCGGCGCGCCACTTCGAGTGCGGCCAGCGAGTTGTCCCACGCCCACAGCCGGCATTCAGGCATCTGTAGCTTAAGCATTATGGCTATGCAGCCGCTGCCGGTGCATGCGTCGAGGAGGTCGAGCCCATTGCGGCCGCCGTAGTCGTCGATTATCCAGTCGCACAGCTCGGCCGTCTCGGGCCTCGGTATCAGCACGCCGGGGCGCACGCCGATGTAAGTGTAGCCGTGGCGTCCGCCGAAATCGGCCTGTCCCGTTACGTACTGCACGGGCGTGCCTTCGGCGGTCTTTAGGAGCATGGCCGCCAGCCGCGGCACTTGTTCGGGTCGAAGGCTGTCAAGGCCGTCGGCGAGAAAGTCCTCCTTCTTGATGTTGAAGCACGTCTCCATTACGTAATGCACTATGGCGCGGGCCTCACTTTCGCCGTAGCGGCTTACGAGCATGCGCCACGCCCTGCTGTTCCTCCAGTCTTTCATCCGGTTTGTCTTTAGTCGTTAAGCATGCGTTTACATGTTGCAAAGATAACGCAAGCGAGTGGAAAGAGAGCTTGCTCTCAGTTTCCCGAGCGCAGCTTATCTTATGCAAAGGTATGTATTTATTTCCTAAAAGCATGTAAGTAGGGTGTAAGAAATCAGAAAATTATCATCCGGAAAACGGGAAACCGGCGCATCACGCATTCCGGCCGGCATCCGAACGCCGTCAAGCCGGCGGCGTTCGGACGTCAGTCGGATATGGTATTATAACGTGAGTTCGGCATAATGAAAAGGAATCCATTCTAAACCGTAAGAAGTCTGTGGCATACCGTCATTGCCTTAACGGCGATTTTCAATTCCGGGCTTAGACCCGGAATCCAGGAAAAAACATTTTGCAAATTAAGTGGTTGCATATACCGGATTCCGGGTCTAAGCCCGGAATGACGGTATGCCACAGACTTCTTACGGTTTAGGACGGTGCCATTTGCTTTTAGAATGATTACATTTTTTATACCGAACTGACGTTATTATAATCCGTTATCATTGCGGAAGGCGGCTTTTTGCGGTGCGGAACGCAGCCTTCGGGCACATAAAAGGCCGCCTTTCGCAGTGCAAAAGGCGACCTTTCGTAATCGTGCTGATAGTCAATGGGTTGCGTCGTCTTTTCCATCGTCCGCCGTGCGGCGTTTCTTGGGCGTGCGTCCGCTCTTGCGCAGGGCTTCGGATATTATCCATTGCAGCTGCCCGTTGGTTGAGCGGAACTCGTCGGCGGCCCATTTCTCTATGGCCGCCATCGTGTCCGCGTCGACGCGCAGTACGAAACTCTTCGTGTTACTTTCTTTCTTTGCCATGTTTTTCCGTTGGTTTTACGGTTCCCGTACATGGCCGGTGTGCATCTTCCTTATTTGACAATGCGGCGCATGTTTACCGGCGTGCGGAGAAAATAGTAATATGACAGATAGTCGATGCCGGTGATGCCGAGTACTAACGGCAGCATTGACAGCCACTGTTGGATTTCGTCGTACATCACGCTGCTTAACACTTGGTTGTTTTGGATCAGGTAGTAAAGTGTTATGATGGCGGCGAAGTCAGCCAGCCTTACGGCCGCGGCGTATAGCGCGAAAAGCCATCTGCTGCGCAGGTATAGCCTGTGCTTCACGCCGCCGACCTTTATCTGTCGCTTCATGGGCGTGCGGCGCAGCCTCCACTGGTAGGCACCCCATGCGGCGCAGGCGGCGTAAACGGCCGCGGCGGCTATCATTGCGAACGTCGAGGTGATGATGCCGGCGTATATCAGCACGGCCGTGAAGGCCAGTCCTATGATTCCTGTGGCTATGTCCATCTTACCCTCGAACGAGGGTATGTACTCGAACTCGACCGTCTGGAGATTCCATGGTTTTCTTATGAACATACGCTTTTGGGTTTTATGTGGTGTTGATTATCGCGCCGTAGGTTTGCGTTTGCGGCGGCAAGGGTGTCTTACCGCATGCAAGGCGGCAGTAGGAGTGGCACCGGCTTAGTGGTTCAGCGTGCCCGTGTTGATTACGGGCTGGGCCGTGTCGTCGCCGCAGAGCACTACGAGGAGGTTGCTCACCATGGCCGCCTTCTTCTCCTCGTCGAGGTCTATTACGTCTTCGTCGGCCAGCTTGCCGAGCGCCATTTTCACCATCGACACGGCTCCCTCCACTATCTTCTCGCGCGCGGCGATGATGGCCGAGGCCTGCTGGCGGCGCAGCATTACGGCCGCTATCTCGGGCGCGTAGGCAAGGTAGTTGATGCGGGCCTCTACAACCTCGATGCCGGCCATGGCCAGTCGCTCGTCAATCTTCTGTTCAAGCTCCTTGTTTATCTCGTCGCTGCCGTCGCGCAAGGTCAGTCCGTGGGCCTCCTGCTCGCCGTCGTCGTAGGCGTACTGCCCGGCCACCTGGCGCAGCGCGGCGTCGGCCTGTATGCGCACGAACTTCTCGAAGGCGCTCATGATGTTGGCCGTCGAGGCTCCCGACAGCGTGGCGTCGGCTGCCGCCTTCGATTGCGCCATGGTCTGGGCGTCGA
>CALUIJ010000072.1 GCA_944320675.1 uncultured Prevotella sp. | reverse complement strand
ATATTCATAAATATTAATCCATACGCTTATCCTTTTTGTTTATGACTACATCCTACTATAATCCAAGCCGTCGGTAACTGTCATGCCGCACCCCGATGCGGCATCCGGAACGAAGACACACACGATTACCAACGCCGCCTTACAATCCGCTTACCGCCGGCCGCTTAGGCCTCTTCGGCGGCCTCGCGCGCACGTTTTTCCTCGTCGATGCGCTGGAAGTCCTTCTGCCGCAGCACGAAACTGTTGGTAAGATACTTCTCGCGCACCACCTTGTTCTCAGCCAGTTCCTCGGGCGAGCCTTGGAAGAGGATGCGCCCCTCGAACAGCAGATATGCGCGGTCGGTGATGCAGAGCGTGTCCTCGACGTTGTGGTCGGTTATCAGTATGCCGATGTTGCGGTACTTCAGGCGCCACACTATGTGCTGTATGTCCTCCACGGCGATGGGGTCTACGCCGGCGAAAGGCTCGTCGAGCATGATGAACTTAGGGTCGATGGCCAGGCAGCGGGCTATCTCCGTGCGCCTGCGTTCGCCGCCCGACAGGCGGTCGCCGATGTTCTTGCGCACCTTCTCCAGGCGGAACTCGCGTATCAGGCTCTCCAGCTTTTCTATCTGTTGCTTGCGCGTCAGGCTGGTCATCTCGAGCACGGCGAGGATGTTGTCCTCGACGCTCAGCTTGCGGAAAACGCTCGCCTCCTGCGGCAGGTATCCTATCCCGGCGCGGGCGCGCTTGTAGACCGGGAAGTCGGTAATATCCTTATCGTCAAGGTAAATGTGGCCCGCGTTGGGCACGATAAGGCCCGTCGTCATATAGAAAGAGGTCGTCTTGCCTGCTCCGTTGGGGCCGAGCAGCCCCACGATTTCGCCCTGGCGCACGTTTATCGACACGTCGTTGACCACGGTGCGCTTGCCGTAACGCTTGACGAGGCCCTCCGTCCTGAGCACCATTCCGCCGTCCTGCGGCGCTTCAATGTTGTTAATCGTTTCGTTCATCCTATGCGTTGTTTTGCTGCAAAAGTAGTAAAATTGTACCTAATAATACTTTATTAACGTAAAAACCCTTGCCTGCTTTGCAGTTTTTTAGTTATTTTGGTTACTTTTGCGGTAAGGAAACAAGGTTTTCAAGCAGACAAGCAGACGAGCGACAAGCAGACAAGTAGGTTAGCATAATTTGTCATCCCCGCAACTTGCCGCCCGTAAGCACGACAAGCCTCCTTGTCTGCTTGCCGCCCGTCTGCCTGTCATAAAAAAACGAGAAATATGCTGTTACACAAATATCTCACCAGTTTCGGGCGCTACCTCATGCTCATGGGGCGCGCCATAGCACGCCCCGAGCGCATGAGGATGTTCCTGAAGCAGTACGTCAAGGAGATGTCAGCCCTCGGCGTAAACTCCATCGGGATAGTGCTTCTGATATCGTTCTTCATCGGGGCGGTGATCTGCATACAGATAAAACTCAACGTGCAGAGCGCATGGATGCCGAGGTTCGTCACGGGATACGTCACACGCGAGATAATGCTCCTCGAGTTCTCGTCGTCCATAATGTGCCTCATACTGGCCGGGAAGGTAGGCTCGAACATCGCCTCGGAAATCGGGACGATGCGCGTAACCCAGCAAATCGACGCCTTGGACATAATGGGCGTCAACTCGGCCAACTTCCTCATACTGCCCAAGATACTCGGGATGATGACCCTCATGCCGTTCCTCGTAATCTTCAGTACGGCCTCGGGCATCATCGGAGCCTACGCCACGGCTTACGTCGGCCACGTTATCAGCCCCGAGGACCTTACGCTCGGACTGCAGTACGACTTCAACCCGTGGTTCATGTACATGAGTATCATCAAGAGCCTCTTCTTCGCCTTCATCATAACGAGCGTGCCGTCGTACTACGGCTACACCGTCGAAGGCGGCTCGGTCAACGTGGGCAAGGCCAGCACCGACGCCGTTGTGACGAGCAGCGTGCTGATACTATTCTCCGACCTGTTCCTCACGCAGATACTGTCTTAAGCAGACAAGCAGACAAGTCAACAAGCAAACAAGGAGAGCTGACTTGCCTGCAACAATAAGAACAACAACATCCAAGCCGGCGGACAAATCTCCTTGTTTACTCGTCTGCTTGTTACTTGTCAACTAATTAACAATGATCGAAATCCGCAACCTCTGCAAATCGTTCGGCGACAAGGAAGTGCTAAAGGACGTAAGCGCCGTGTTCGAAGACGGAAAGACAAACCTCATAATAGGCCAGAGCGGCTCGGGAAAGACCGTGCTGATAAAGAACCTCGTGGGACTTCTTTCCCCTACGACGGGCGACGTGCTGTACGATGGGCGCAGCTTCGTCGCAATGGACAAGAAGGAAAAGGCCTCGCTGCGCCGCGAGATGGGCATGATATTCCAAAGCGCGGCACTGTTCGACTCGATGACCGTACTCGAAAACGTGATGTTCCCGCTCGACATGTTCTCGTCGATGACGCTCCGCGACCGCATCCACCGCGCACGGACATGTCTCGACAGGGTGAACCTTACGGGTACGGACCATAAGTTTCCGGGCGAGCTCTCGGGCGGAATGCAGAAGCGCGTGGCAATAGCCAGGGCCATATCGCTCAACCCCAAATACCTGTTCTGCGACGAACCGAACTCGGGCCTCGACCCCAAGACGTCGCTCGTAATCAACCAACTGCTGCACGGCATCACCCACGAGTTCGGCATTACGACGATAATCAACACCCACGACATGAACTCCGTGATGGGCATCGGCGAGAACATCATCTTCATTTACGAAGGCCGCAAGGAGTGGGAAGGTGTAAGCTCGCAGGTGATGGGCAGCGACAACCAGAAGCTGACCGACTTCATCTTCGCCAGCGACCTGCTCAAGAATATGCGTAAAGCAGCACTCGATAAAGTTAAGAGTTAAGAAACGAAGTCTGGCGTTAAGCCGATTAAAAGTTAAGAATTAAGAGTTAAGAGTTAAGAAAAGCACTCTTGTTGCGGCAAAGCATAGAGTTATAACTCCTTACCCACAGTCATACAGCCCGATAACTGCAAGTCCTTTTTTCTTAATCAGCTTAGTGCCGGACTCCGTTTCTTAACTCTTAATTCTTAAATTATTTACAATATTCCAACCATTTAATCCTTAAGCTTATGGTAAAACTTAAATTATTAGCCGTCCTTGCATTGGCTTTTTGCGTGCATAAGGCCGGCGCATGCACGGGCATCACGCTTAAAAGCCAGGACGGCAACACCGTCCTCGCGCGCACGATAGAATGGGGCGGCAGCGACCTTAACAGCCGTTACGCCATCGTCCCGCGCGGTTACACGCAGCAGTCTTACGTTCCCGGGGGCACGAAGAGCGGCATGACGTTCACCGCCAAGTACGGATTTGTCGGCCTGTCGGTAGAGCAGGAGGAGTTCGTCGCCGAGGGGCTGAACGAGCAGGGGCTGTCGGCCGGACTTTTCTATTTCCCCGGCTACGGACAGTATGAGGACTACGACGAGGGCCTGAAGGCGCAGAGCATTGCCGACCTGCAGCTCGTTTCATGGATGCTCGGCAGCTTCAAGACCGTCGACGAGGTGATAACCGGACTGAAAGACGTACACGTCGTGGCCATCGACCCGCGCGCGTCGACGGCCCACTGGCGCGTGGCCGACCCGTCGGGCAGGCAGATCGTGATAGAGATCGTCGGCAAGAAGGTGAACATCCATGAGAACAAGCTGGGCGTGCTGACCAACTCGCCGGGCTTCGACTGGCAGATGACGAACCTCAACAACTACGTAAACCTATATCCGGGCACGGCCAAGCCCAAAACGCTGGGAGGCGTTAAGATCGCATCGTTCGGCGCGGGCAGCGGCTTCCTCGGCATCCCCGGCGACGTGACCCCGCCCTCGCGCTTCGTCCGCGCGGCATGGTTCCAGTCGACGGCCCCCGTCCACGCCACGGCCGACAAGACGGTAAGGCAGTGCTTCCAGATACTGAACAACTTCGACATCCCCATCGGCATCGAGACGGCCGAAGGCGAAACGGCCGTCGACATACCAAGCGCGACGCAGTGGACGTCGGCCACCGACATGGCCGGGCGCAAGATTTACTACCGCACGATGTACGACAGCGCCATCAGGATGATCGACCTTAACAAGATAAACTTCGGCAAGGCAAAATACAAGTCTGTGCCGCTCGACGAGGTAAAGGAGCAGCCTTTCGTGCCCGTCGTGAAATAAACGCCTGACATTGCGCAGGCGGCGAATCCGCCGTTGCTTTTCTTTCCGTCCGCATCTTTTTACGGACGAAAGAAAAGCAACGGCGGATTTTTTGTCCGACACCGGAAAACCGTAAGCGAAATGCCTATTCTCATCACTAAAACAAACAGCCGCACGGCGATAAAAAAACGAATTAAAACCAAGCGGCACGCATTTAGTTTCAAATCAAAAGGTTGCCTTTTACCATGCGGAAGGCAACCTTTTACAATGCAAAAAGCCGTGAATCGGAACATGAAAGGCGGCCTTCCGACAGGCCGTCGGCAACGCCCCATATTATATATTAACGGCAGTTCGGTATAAGAAGAATGTAATCATTCTAAAATCAAATTGCACCATTCTAAACTTCAAGAAGTCTGTGGCATACCGTCATTCCGGGCTTAGACCCGGAATCCAGTATAAAAAAACGCTTTATTCGCAAAAAGGTGTTTCCTGGATTCCGGGTCTAAGCCCGGAATGACGGTATGCCACAGACTTCTTACGGTTTAGAATGGATTACTTTTCATTATACCGAACTGATATTATATTTAAGGAAAAGGAGGAAGCCGTTGTAACAATTCATAAACACGGACGTAAACACTTGTTCACCTGAATGACAACGTTTGTTCACCCTGATGATACGGCGTTGTAACACCGATGTCCGAACTTTGCAGCCGAAAACAAGAATGAACAAAAGAAGGATGAAAAGGACTAAAAGATGGTTAAGCTCCGCAGCATTTCTCTCACTCATGGCAGTGCAGGCATTCGGCGCGGACATTACGGACGTAGACGTTAAAGGACGTGTGAAGGACAGGCAGTCGCAAGAGCCGCTGATCGGGGCTACCGTGCAGGTAGTAGGCAGCAACGTGGCCGCCGTGACCGACATCGACGGCAACTTCCAGCTGTCGGGACTGAAAGACGGAATATATGACATCGAGATTAAATACATAGGATATAAGACGGCCGTAAAACGCCAGGTGAAGATTGAGGATAACAAGATTACGACGCTCGACTTCGAGATGGAGAGCGACAACCGCCAGTTGGCCGGCGTCGAAGTCGTGGCAAAAGCCAACCGCGAGTCGGAGAACGTGACGATGATGGAGCAGAAGCGCTCCATCGTCGCCGTGCAGACCATCGGCGCGCAAGAGCTCTCGCGCAAGGGCATAAGCGACGCCCAGGCCGCCGTCGCCAAGATTTCGGGCATATCGAAGCAGGAAGGCGTGAAGAACGTTTTCGTGCGCGGGCTCGGCGACCGCTACAACATCACCACGCTCAACCGCTTCCCCATCCCGTCGGAAGACCCCGAGTATAAGAACATCGCGCTCGACTTCTTCTCGACGGACATCATCCAGTCGATCGACGTGAACAAGGCCTTTTACAGCAACACGCCGGCCGACGCCGCCGGAGCCGACATCAACATAACGTCGAAGGAGCTTACCGGCGACGGGAAACTAAACCTCAGCGTGTCAGGCGGCTTCAACACGCAGACCGTTTCGTCGGACTTCATGCGCTTGGACGGCGTCAACGCGCTCGGCTTCGCCGACAAGACGCAGCCCGGCGGCAACCTCGACGCATACAGGTTCAAGAACTCGCTCGACCCCTCGAAGCAAAACCTCCAGGTAAACCAAAGCTACTCGGCGTCGGGCGGAAAGAAGTTCAAGTTCAACGACAACTCACTGTCGTTCTACCTCGTGGCAAGCCACAACAAGAATTTCACCCACTACGACGAGGAAGTGCGCAACTCGACGACCAGCGGCACGCTGTCGCAAGACATGGACGGTGACATCTCGCAGGTGGAGACGAGCCAGGTGGCCATGGCCAACATCGAGTACGTCCACAAGCACAAGCACCGCATAGGCTACAACTTCATGATGGTACACGCCACGAAAGAGTCGGTAGGCGAATATCTCGGCATGGACGCCGACTACCAGTCGTCAGACACTTACGAAGGCTTCATGCGCCGCCAGCAGACCAACGACAACCTGCTCTTCGTAAACCAGCTCATCAGCAAATGGCAGCTCGGCAAGCAGCTCGACCTCAACGCCGGACTGTCTTACAACACAATCAGCGGCAACGAGCCCGACCGACGCATCAACAACCTCGTAAAGACCGACCGCGGCTACGTGCCGATGAAGGGCACCGGCATTCAGCAACGCTACTTCTCTGAGCTTGACGAGAAAGACTTCAACGCGCGCGCCTCGCTCGTTTACAAGCTGAAAGACGGCTTCGAGCAGAACTCCAACGTACAAATAGGCTACATGGGACGCTTCATCGACGACGGATTCGAGGCCACGGAATATGACATGTCAGTGGTTCGGCAAAACGAGTTCGACATCAACAACGTCCGCTTCGACGACTACTACAACCAAGGGAACTACGCCGGCGGAGTGTTCCAGCTCGACAGCAACATCGACGAATACAGCGTTAAGAAGAACATCCACTCGGCATACGCCGAGGCCACATACCAGTTCACCTCGAGATTCATAGCCAACCTCGGCCTGAAATACGACGACGTAAACCTCAAGGTTGACTACAACGTGAACCGCGGCGGCAGCCAAGGCCGGCAGGAAATAGATAAGTCGTACTTCCTACCGAGCCTCAACCTCCGCTACAACTTCACCGACAAGCATGCGCTCCGCCTCGCCGCAAGCAAGACTTACACGCTGCCGCAGGCCAAGGAAATATCACCCTTCCGCTACGTAAGCGTAAGTTTCAACAGCCAGGGTAACCCCGACCTGAAACCGTCAGACAACTACAACCTCGACCTTAAGTGGGACTGGTACATCTCACCCTCCGAGCTGTTCTCGGTAACAGGCTTCTACAAATACATCAAGAACCCGATTTCACGCATCGAAATAGCCAGCGCGGGCGGCTTCCTCTCATACGAGAACATCTCAGACCATGCCACGGCGGCCGGCATCGAAATGGAACTGAAGAAACACCTCTTCTCGCATGCCATCGAAAACGACGGACTAAGCCGCCTCACCCTCGGCCTCAACGGCGCTTACACGTACACTTGCGCCAAGGTGCCGCTCGCAACCGACCCGTCAGGCTCGCAGCTCGAAGGCGCCGCCCCGTGGCTGCTCAACGCCGACCTGACCTACCTCTTCCGCAAAGGCGGCAACTCGTTCACCGGCGCATTAGTGTTCAACTACTTCAGCGACCGCATCTACACCATCGGCACCGAGGGCTACCAAGACATCATCGAGAACGGAATACCCACGCTCGACTTCGTTGCCTCGACGCAGCTCGGCAAGCACTTCTCAATCAACCTGAAAGCCCGCAACCTGCTGAACGCCGCCCACCAGCTGACACGAAAGGGCAACGCCACCAACGACGAAGTAGTGCTGAGCAAATACAAGAAGGGCATGGACTTCAGCATCGGCCTCTCTTACAACCTGTAAGGCAACTCTCCCAAAAATAAAGAGAATAGACAATATTATTTAATTCATCAAATTATTTAGCAACATGAAGAAATTATTTCTGAGCGCAATGGCATTCCTTGCCATGATGAGCGCAGTAAGTTTTACATCTTGCAGCGATGACGACAACAACGACGACCAGGGAGGCGTAACACCGCCGGCCGAGACCGTAGAGCTGAAAGGCGTCATAGAAAACGAAATGAAGCTCGACGCAAGCAAGGAATACCACCTGACCGGAACGGTGACCGTAGCCGACGGGGCTACGCTCGAGATACCGGCCGGAACGGTAATCAAGGCCGCACAGGGCTTCGACAAATACATCATAGTAGCGCAAGGCGGTAAAATCAACGCACGCGGAACGGCCGACAAGCCTATCATATTCACCGCCGACAGCGACAACGCGACGTCGGGCTACTGGGGCGGACTCATCATCAACGGCAAAGCTCCTATCTCTGGCGACGCCGAGGGACAAACCGCTGCGGCCGAGGTTGACAACAACCAGGAGTACGGAGGCAGCGACGCAGCCGACAACAGCGGCGTCATAGAGTACGTACAGCTGCTCTACACGGGCGCACGCTCAAGCGCCGACATCGAGCACAACGGCCTTACGCTCAACGGCGTGGGCAACGCGACGACGATAAACAACATCTACATCTCCGAGGGAGCCGACGACGCGATAGAGTTCTTCGGAGGAACGGTGAACGTAACCAACCTGCTCGCCGTGAACTGCGACGACGACTGCTTCGACTTCACCCAGGGTTACAGCGGCACGCTTGACAACTGCTACGGCGTATGGGAGAGCGGATTCACCAGCACAGAGGAAGATCCGCGCGGCGTAGAGGCCGACGGCAACCTCGACGGCAACGGCCCCGACCACACTCCGCAGGCCGACTTCACAATCAAGAACATGACCATCGTCAACAACTCTTCGAGCCAGGCAATGCAGGATGCGATAAAGATTCGCCGCCGCGCTACGGCCCACATCAGCAACGCCTTGGTAATGGGAAGCGGCGAGATACAGAACGTAATCGACCTGACCGACAGCAAGGACGACGCTAACACAGCAACAGAAATCAGCCTGACGAACAACGCCGCCAACGTAAGCGGCGACGTGGTAAACTCTAACGAGCAGTATGACGGCGTGAAGATAGTAAGCGGCAACACCGGCGCCGACACCGAAGTATTCGCTTGGACGGGCTACGACTTCAGCGGCAACGGCAGCACTGCGCCTGCCGTAGAGGAAGAGAACATGCCTACCGAGATAACAAGCGAGGTGACGCTCGACGCCGCCAAGCAGTACTACATCGACGGAACGGTGCACGTTAAGGAAGGCGGCGTGTTGAGGATTCCGGCCGGAATAACAATCAAGGCACGCAACGGCTTCGGCAACTACATCATCGTTGAGCGCGGCGGACAAATCTTCGCAGAGGGCACTGCTGACGCTCCCATCACTTTCACCGCCGACAACGAGACTGCCAAGGCTGGCTACTGGGGCGGCATCATCATCAACGGCTACGCTCCCATCTCAGGCGAGAATGCCGTAAACGAGGCTATGACCGAGGTTGACAACAACATCCCTTACGGCGGCGACAAGGCTAACGACAACTCAGGCGTGCTGACCTACGTACGCATACTTTACTCGGGAGCGCGCTCAAGCGCCGACATAGAGCACAACGGACTGACGCTCAACGGCGTAGGCAACGGCACGAGGATTGAGAACATCTACATAGCCGAGGGCGCAGACGACGCCATCGAGTTCTTCGGGGGTAGCGTAAACGTGAGCAACCTGCTTGCCGTGAACTGCGACGACGACTGCTTCGACTTCACTCAGGGTTACTGCGGCACGCTGACCAACTGCTACGGACGCTGGGAGGCAGGCTTCACAAGCACGGAGGAAGACCCGCGCGGCGTAGAGGCCGACGGCAACCTTGACGGCAACGGGCCCGACCACGCTCCGCAGGCCGACTTCACGATAAAGAACATGACTATCGAGAACCTCGCCGAGAACCAGGCTATGCAAGACGCTATCAAGGTGCGCCGACTCGCCAAGGCTACCATTAACAACGCCCTCGTACTTGGCTCGGGACTCATCGAGCAGCTCGTCGACCTGACCGACAGCAAGGGAAACGCAGCCGACGGCACCGTTGTAAACGTTACTAAGGGCGCCACCAACGTTGAGGAGGACACCAACAGCAAGAATCCCGCAGGCGCAACGGTCAACATAGCAGCAGGCAACAGCGGATGCCCCACCGACATATTCGGCTGGACGGGATACGCTCTTTAAAGTTAAGAGTTAAGAAAATATGCTTTAGCAGACTTTTAACTAAGTATTTGAAAGTCTGCTAAAGCATATTTTCTTAACTCTTAATTCTTAACTCTTAATTTTCGAAGACTCTTAATTCAAATGCTTTCCTCCAAATACCATTTGGAATACTCCACATAGTGCTTGGCGAAGCTCTCGGCCTGGTCGGGACGGGTCTTTTTCAGGAACTTCGCAGGCACTCCGCCCCATATCTCGTGAGGGCCGATTTTAGT
>CALUIJ010000071.1 GCA_944320675.1 uncultured Prevotella sp. | reverse complement strand
AGTCGGCCAGTATGCGCAGCTCCTTCTGCTTGAGGTCGGGGCGCTCGTAGTCGTCGGGGTTGAAGTGGCGGCGGTCGCGCGGGAAGCGCGTGCGGTAGTCTACGTGCTGCCCCTTAAGGTGGAATATTATCAGGTTGTGCTCCTTGTTCTCCGCCTTCAGCTTGTCGTAGACGCCCAACAGGTTGCCGTCGAAGCGGTAAAGGCTCTTGTTGCGCGTGTCGAACATGGCGCGGCTGAGCTCGGGATTGTTGAGGAAGAAGCCTCCGCTGAAGTCGTAGACGGCCTCCTTAGCCTGCGGCAGGAACTGGTTGGTGATGAACGTTACGTGGTAGCCGGCCTTGCGGAACAGCTCGGGGAAGAGCGGATAGTCGCACCATTCGCCCTTGTCGCCGACGGCGTAGAGCGAGAATAGGTACTTGAAGACGAAGCTCGTAAGGTTCCACGGCGCTACGACGTCGCTGAACGGCACTAATCCGCCCCTCCTCGCCCTTGCCTCCTGGCGCGGAGTGGTGGGCATGCCGTAGCCGTAGAGGCTGGCGTGGTGGCGGTTGAAGCTCTCGCCTATGATGAGCACAACGTTCTTGCTGCGGAACGAGCAGCTGTCCACCCGTGCCTTGTCGATGTTGGCGACGAGCTTCTTCACCTGCTTGGCGGTCAGCTCGTTGGCGTAAATGCTGAACGCAAGGCGGTACAACGGGTGGAACATTACGGCGCAGTCCTTGCGCGTAAGCTCGTGCTCAACGTCGCCTATGTTGTCGTATGACATAAGCCTTGCGTAAGCCTTCTTGTTGGGATAGCCCTCGACGGCGCAGTAAACGAATACGGCGAGCAGCGCCAAGGCCGCCCACGCCTTTACGTTTTTATTAGCGGACAAGCGACGGACAGACGAGCAGGCAAGGAGGTATGCCTTGTTGATAAGTTTAGGATAAGTTAGTTTTCCCGTCAGTTCGTCCGCTTGTCCGCTTGTTTGCTTGTCTGCTTGTCCGCTTGTCTGCTTGTCCGCTTGTCCGCTTGTCTGCTTGTCTGCTTGTCTGCTTGTCTGCTTATATACCACGGCCCACGCTATATGGGCGAGCATTACGAGGAGCACGCGCCCGACGCGGCTGAACACTATCCCGAACGACAGGTACGACTCTAAGAACTCTGACGCCTCGTCGCTGTTGGTCTCGCCGACGAGCAGCAGCATCGTCGGCGTTATCGTCGTGTCGAACTTAACGAAGCAATACACGTCGACGAACACCACCAAGTATGCCGCCACGTACATGGCGCGCTTAAGCCAAAGGCCGACCTTGCGCGGCAGCGCCCACAGCAGCAGGCACAGCAGGCACACGTCGACGAACAGCTCTTCGGGGGCCAGGCCGTAGGCGTGGTAGCCGCGCTTGGCCGGTACGACGGCGTAAACGGCCACCATGCCCAGCACGAACATGAACACGGCGAACGCCCCATAGTCTTTGAACGGCGTAAGCATTGCGGCGGACACGCGCCTTATCTTGTCAATAAACTTCATCAGGAAAACAGCTAATTTTTCGGCAAATGTACATCTTTTATTTCGTTTTACAATAAATTAATGTGAAAATTTGGTTCCAACCTGTTCCTTTTCGTAAAACAGGCCATGCCGGTACGGCTTTGCAAGAGGTTGCCTTTTGCGTTGTAAAAGGTAACCTTTCAGGCCGTAAAAGGCCGCCTTTTGCGGCGTAAAAGACGGCCTTTTGCAAACGCCCTGACCGTCAGCGCGTTAGCAGGCGCGGCGCATCCGTGCCCCTGATGGCTTTAAACCGCAGTGGAAATCGTGCCGTTTGCCGTTGACGCAAGCCGGCAGGCGCACTATGTGAAAACGTTAATGAATAGCCGCAATCAGTCCAAATACATACTTAATTTTATAAGAAGTCTGTGGCATAAGAGAATGGAATCATTCTAAAAATAAAAGGAATCCATTTTAACCTATAAGAAGTCGGTGGCATTTTGTCATTCCGGGCCTGGACCCGGAATCCAGTGTATGCAACCAAGTTGTTGACGAAAGTATGTTCCCTGGATTCCGGGTCCCGGCCCGGAATGACAGAATGCCACAGACTTCTTATTAAAATTAAGTATGTATTTAAACTGATTGCGGCCATGCATAAAAATTTTTACGGAATAATTGCATCATATCCGTGGATTTCGTAACTTTGTAATCGAATACTGTTTCATGAAAACTTTAGGAATAGGATATTGTGTCCCCTTTTACCGTAAAAAAACAAATTGATATGAAGAAAACACTTTTTATGTTGCTGCTTTCGTGTGCAACGTTGTGCGACGCGCAGGAAAGAACGGAGACGACGTTGGCCGACGACTGGCTGTTCTCGCGCGACAGGCTGACTTGGCAGCAGGTAAGCGTGCCCCACGATTGGGCCATAAACGGGCCGTTCGACAAGAAGCACGACCTGCAGTTTGTTGCGATAGAGCAGAACGGGGAAACCGAAAAGACCGAAAAGTCGGGCCGCTCGGGCGCCCTGCCGTGGATAGGCGAGGGGCATTACCGTACCACCGTCACTCTGCCCGAAGGCTACGGCCACGTTGAGCTGCGCTTCGACGGCGCGATGAGCGAGCCCGTAGTAAGGGTGAACGGCCGCGAGGCAGGCCGCTGGGCTTACGGTTACAACGCCTTCCGCGTTGACGCCACGCCGTTCGTCAAGCCGGGTAAGAACGTAGTCGAGGTAGACTTGAACAACATTGAGGAGAGCAGCCGTTGGTATCCGGGCGGCGGACTGTACCGCCCCGTCAGGCTGATAGTAACGCCGAAGACGAGGATCGACGACTGGGGATGCTGGTTCCGCACGGATGAAATCAGCTCGAAGAAGGCCAAGGTAAGCCTGTCGGCCAAGGTCGACGGATACGACGGCGCCGACGG
>CALUIJ010000070.1 GCA_944320675.1 uncultured Prevotella sp. | reverse complement strand
TCGTCGTCGAGCAGCGTGCGCACGCCGAAGTCGCGTATGCGTATTTTCGGTGTGGCGTAGAGGTATATGCTGCGGTGGATTCCGCCGAAGCGCCACATGTCTTGGTCTTCAAGGTAACTGCCGTCGGAATACTTGAAAACTTTCAGCGCGATGTGGTTCTCGCCGTCTTCAAGGTAGGGCGTAAGGCGGAACTCGGCCGGCTCCATGCTGCCCTCGGAGTAGCCTACCTGGCGGCCGTTGACGTAGACGTAGAACGCGCTCGCCACCGAACCGAAGTGGACGTACACCTCTTTGCCGTTCCAACCGTCGGGCAGCGTAAATGTGCGGCGGTAGCAGCCGGTGGGGTTGCGCTCGATGTAGGCCGTGTATTTCTTCTTCGGCTCTTTCATTACGAACGGCGGATCAATTTTGAACGTATAGCCCGAACTGCTGTAAATGGGCGTGCCGTAGCCGTTCACCTCCCAGTCGCCGGGCACTTGGAAGGTTGTCCACGACGTGTCGTCGAAGTCCTTCCGGTAAAAGTCTGTAGGTTGTTCGTCGGGAGTTTTCGTCCAGTTGAACTTCCATAGGCCGTCGAGCGACATCTGCATGTCGCCGGGAGTTTCGGCGTAAGGCACGAACGAGGCCCTTGCCGGCTCGCGGTTTATCGACAGGACGTATTGGTTTTCCCAATCGTGTCCTTGCGCGATGGCGGCCGTCGAGCAAAGGGCGAGCGTTGCGGTTAATAGGATTTGTCTCATTATTAATTATTCGTTATATAGTTTCAGGTAATGTCTCTTCGCCGGCCGGGCTGTCGCTTATATTGCGAAAGGCGGCAAACGGCATTGCGGAAGGCGGTCTTTTATACGCTGAAAGACGGTCTTTTGCCGGGTAAAAGGCCGCCTTTTGCAATGCGTTGGATATCAGGCGATTATTCAATCGTCAACTTGTCGAACAGCATCTTGTCGATGCCCTCGCCCGTCAGCGTCACCACATAGCTGCCGGCGTTTATCTGCGAGCCGGTGGTTATGCTGGTGTTGCGGCGCTTGGTCTTCTTCTCGGGAGTCTTTACGAAGGTGATGTCGTCCTCTTTGTAGACTACGCCGTTGAGGTCGGTGATCTTGACGTGCAGGTTTCTTTCCGCCTCGGGGTTGTAGTAGCGGAAGCGTATCGCGTAAACGCTTGCCACGCCCACGTTGAAGTTCCACGTCATGGCGCCGTCCTTAATCATGCCGTCCACGCTGATTCCGCCGGTGTTGCGCGGCGGCAGCAGGCTGTCGGGCATTTGCACGAGGATGTCCTTGTCGAAGTTGCGCCACAGGCTGTCATCCTCTATTACGGGATAGTCTGCGGCGGCGTTCGGGTCTTTCGAGGCTATCGCTATGGCAGAGATAATGGCCTGTCCGGCGTTCACTTTCGGGAAATCTATCTTAATCCTGTCGCCCGGTACGTGGACGTCGAGCACGCGCTTGTAAGGCTTTGCATAGCGCGCCTGCGCCCAGATGTCGAGGTTTTCGATGTAAGTGCTGTCGTTAACGGCTACGTCGAAGAGGCGCAGGCCTTCATAGTCGGTGGTCTCGCTCGCGCCGGGGCCGTACCAAGGCTCGATGAAGTATAGCTCTACGCGGTAGTCGCCGGGGCGCACGGGGAACGAGTATGACAGCTCGTGGCGGCCGAAGCGCGACGTGCGGAACAGCGGGGATATGGGCAGCATGGGGTTTGACGTCTGGCTCGTCTGGTACGGGCTTACTTCCTTCGGGAACCTTCCGCCCCACGAGTGCGACCATTTCGTGTTGTCCTGTGTCCACTCCGTGGCGAATATGTCGGTGTAGGTGTCGCCTCCGCAGTTTATGTTATACAGGTATGAATACCCGTCGGCAGGCTTCAGTATCTGCTCGTTCCACGTGCGGAACGACGGCATTGCCAGCGTGTCGGCGGCTGCGGGCTTGCCGTTGTGGTAGGCCGTTGCGATGAGGAGGTCGCCCTTAAGCTCGGGATTGTGCCATTTGTAGAGCGTGGTGTTCTCTTCGCGCGTCTTTTGTTCTTTCCACCATCCGCAGCTCAGGGCCACGGAGTCGCAGTTGCTGTAAACGCGTATGCTGTCGGTCGAGATGTTGGGCACGATGTAAACCATCGGTTCTTCGTCGGCAGGAACGTAGCGCGACTTGTACATGTAGAATGCGTCCGTTGGTTGTTCCCATGCCGTGAAGATTCCCTTGTGGTTGAACGGGCCTACCTTGTCGACGCGCCTCAGGCCCTCGTCGGCCTGGCGCCGGCCGGGGTTGTCGTGGCTCTGCAGTATCCATTGGAACTGTCCGCACACGCTGTCTTTCACGCTTTCGGCCAGTTGTGCCTTACGCTCGAGTATGTCGCAGAATTTCTCTTCGGTGTAACGTTCGCCCGTGTGGTTGCCCACGGTGCGCCATGCGCCGTATTCGCCGTTGAGCAACTGGTCGGGGCGTTTCAGCTCGTTGGCGTAGTTTTCGAGCTTCCCGCCGTATGTTCCGCTCCAGTTCTGTACGACGTTCCAGTCGGTTCCGTCGCCTCCGTTGCAAGTCGTCACTAAGCGCATCGTGGCGCACATCGGGTCCATCTCCTTTATAATGTCCATGCACTCCTTGGCGAAGTCGGCCGGAAGGGTGCTCTCGTTCTGCAGTCCCCACAGGATTATCGACGGCGAGTTGCGGCGTTCCTTTACCCATTGTCTCAAGTGACGCTTGAAACTTTCGCGGAACTGGGGCGTGTCATACCATATATGAGCGGAGAATTGCGGCCACCACAGTATGCCTTCCTTGTCGATAAGGTCCTTGTATCGCAGGTTGTGGGGCTGGTGGGCGTCGCGGAACGCATTGAATCCGGCGTTCTTCACTTCCTTGATTCGTGCGTCGATTTGCGCGTCGGAGAAAGCGTGGCTCTGCCCGAACATGTGTTCGTATTCGCACACTCCGTTGATGAAGATCGGCTTGCCGTTAAGGTAGAAGCGATTGTCGCCGTCATTCCTGTTCAGCGGCCAGCTCGACGTGCGCACTCCGAACGGCGTGGCAAGCTCGTCGGTGGCCTTGTTGTTGCGCTTCAGGATTGTGTTGAGCGTGTACAGGTAAGGATCGTCCGTGCTCCAAAGGCGTGCGTCCTTGATGGGCGACGACTGTTTTACGATTCTCGTTTCGCCCGGTTTCAGGGTTATGTTGTCGGTCAGGCGGATTACCTGTTTACCGCTCTTGTCACATATTTTGCTGATAACGCTTATGGTGTCGACGGCCTTACCGTAGTTCTTCACTTCCGTTTCGACGAACAGGCTGTCGGCCGTAACGTTGTTCCAAATGTGTGTTCCGAACGGTTCGACCCTTGTCTTGTCGGTAACTTCGAGCACGACGGGACGGTAGATGCCGAAGGGTTGCGAGCCTTCGCTGAAGCCCCATTCAGAGCTGCAGCCGCCGCACACCCACGGCATGTCGGTGATCCCCTTCGGATGCGACACCCTTACTTCAAGCTCGTTCTCTTCTCCCTTGCGCACGTTGTTGGTTATGTCGATGGTCTTAGTCGTGCGCCCGATGTCGTAACGGCCGAGGCGTTTGCCGTTAAGCAGTACTTCGGCGTATGTGCCTACTCCCTCGAAGCGGATGAAATACTGCTTGCCGTCCATGTTGGGGGCGGTGAAATTCTTCTTGAAATCGGCGCGTCCGTGCAAGTTGCCGTGCATCTTCTGTAACGCTCCGTAGTAGTCGTCGAGGTTGTAAGGTATGTCCTTGGTGAAGGTCTTGTGGTCGTAGGTTATTTCCCAGTCGTCGTTTAGCGGGGCGGTGAAGCGTTTGCCGGTGGCGTTGGGACGGGGGAAGTTAACCTCGCTCTTGCCCATGGGCTTGCTCGTCGCTACGGCGATGCCGCGCTGGTCGTTGTTGTTTACGGCGCAATAGAAGTGGTAAACCACTCCGTCGTGGTAAATTACGCAACTCTTGTGGGCGAACATTTCGTCGTAAGGCTTTGACGGAATGATGAGGTCTTCGCCCTGCCAGTCTGTCCAATGTATCAGGTCGTAGCTCGCCGCAAACGTGTTGAAAGCGTTGTATTCGCGCGTGGGATTGAACGCTGAGAAGTAGAACATCACGTAAAGGTCGCCCATCTTTACTATCTGCGCGTCGCCGGTTATGGTTCCGTCGCTGTCGTGTGCGAATACGGGATTGCCTTCATAGCGCCGCCACTTCTTCATGTCGTTTGAGAAGGCGATGCCCACGCGCTCGCCTTTCGGGTGGGTCTCGTCTTTTCCGCCGGCGTTGTAGAACATCATGAACTGGTAACCGAACTTCTCTTTGTCTACCATGTAGACGGTGCTCTTGTACTGGGTCATGCGTTCCCACCACTGCGCGTTCTTGTCGTCATACGACAAGATGGGCTTCTTGTAGGTCTCCCACAAGTGGGCTTTGGTAACGTCTCCCTCTGTCGAGGCCAATCCGATGCTGAGTGGAGAGTTGACGGCTTCGTAGCCGGTGCCGGCTCCTCCGATGTATGTCATCCAGTAGCGGTCCTTGAACTTTTGGATGTTGTAGCTGCCGCCCCATTCGTAATCTATCAGGGCAGGGAAGCCGCCGCGCTGGTTCATGTCCCATCCTTCGTTGCAGAAGGCGAGGACACGTCCCAATGTTTCCCATCGCAGCAGGTCTTTACTCTTGGCGAGCCACGTTTCATAGCCGCGCCCGTTTGTGCCGTTAGAGCCGTTGTAGCACACGTAAGTCATATACCACGTGTCGCCTTCGCGGAACACCGTGGGGCAGTCTATCTTGCGGTCGTTGCTCTCCGGAGCTACGACCAGGCCGTATTTGTAGGGCGTTCTTGCAGCCTCGTACACCTTGCGCATTTCTTTTTGGCTGACCACCGTTTGCACCGTTGGTTGTACTTTGGCTCTACGGCGGCTTCTGCCTTGTGCTTGTGAGTCGGTTGCGATTAGCAGTAATAGGATGAAGATTATGTTTCTAACCATTTCTTATTTTATATAGACATTAGTCAGGTGTGTTTCGCCTTGGTTCCGCCGGTGTGGCAAAACATGGCATATTGGCTTGCGAAAGGTTGTCTTTTGTCGTGTAAAAGATGGCCTTTCCCACTGTAAAAGGACACCTTTCGCAAGCTGGTATGATTTCGGTTGTGCTATTTCATGAACAGCCAGTCAACCTCGTTGCTCAGTCCGTTGAGTCTGGCGTCACGTATCTTTAAGTCGGTATCGGTGAATCCGGCCACCATGATGATGCCCTTAGGCAGGCGTATGGTGTGGCGTCCGGGTTGCAGATGGTATGCGTGGATGTTCACGATCGGCATGTTCGACATGCTTATGGCGTTGCTTATTACAGGCTCGGCCTGGCCGAATTCGTTGCCGGTTGCGTCGATTTCGAGTTTCGGAGGACTCGCGAACTTGTTTTGGTCGTCGATGAAGAAGCCTACGAGCATCTTTACAGGCTTGTCGGTCTCAAACTCAACGACGCCTCCCTGGATGCGTGTGGTGTCGCGGTTCATAACCAACGCCTCGAGCCCTTCAAGCTCGGGAGCGAGCGAGTCGATGGCTTCGTCGCGGTTTTCGAAGAGCTTAGCACCCTTTGTCAGCTTGATTCTCTTATAGTTGCTGATGAGTTTCACCTCAGCGTTTTCCGCTTTTACAAGATTCTCGTTGCTGTTGTCCTCTTTTTGCGGGGATGTGAGCATCTTGATATTGGCTTTCAGGCTGTTAAGCTCGTCTTCGTAAACGGGCACCATCTCCTCCCATGTCTTGAACTTGCCGTCGTCTCCGCCGACTGGTATTCGGCGTTGCGACGTCTGCATGCTGTTGGCGTAAAGATAGGTGTCTTTTGTCTTATTGACGAGCTGCATGTAATATTCGTTGCTCTTCTCGAGCAGCGGAACGGCCTTGTTAAGATAGTTTACGTCCTTGCTCCACTTGTAGTTGAGGGCTTGCTGGGCTGCCAACACCTTGTATTTGAACGAGTATGCGAAGTCTTTATAGCAGTTCACGTCGTTCACGAGGCGGTTGAACTCTTCCTTGTTCTTCGTTATCTTGCCTTCAAGGCCGCTGATTGCAGCCACAGCCTTGTCGCCGTGGGCTACGCATTGGTCAACGATGTCGAGCGGAAGTTCGCCCTCGTGCTTCTCGTGCTTCCATTCTTTTTCGACGTATTCGATAAGTTTCTCGCCTTTGGGCCCGCAGCTTTGGTAGAACTCTTCATATACTGTGTACTTGTAGGGGTTTACCAGTTGGCTCATCTTCATTCCGAGAAGGAGCGTTTGGCGGTTGCCTTCGGTGATGCCGAATCGCCTCAACAGCTTGGGCGCAATCTCTCCGAACTCGTCGTATGCTTCGATAATGCGCTTTGCCGTGAGCGTGTCGGTGCCGTAATAGTCGGCAAGGCGCTTTTCCCAATAGGTCTTGTCCTCGCCGCGGTGGCAGTTCCATGAGTAGCGTCCCCAAGCCGCGTACCACATCCAGTCGCGGTCAATCTGCAGTTGGCGTTGTCCGCCGGGCAGCCTGTCGGCCGTGTACGGCCAGTCCCAATAGCTCGCCTGGGGATAGAGGTGCAGGCCGTTTGCGCCGTGTACGCGGTGCATCGCTTGCACGGCCTTTTGCGTGAAGGCCGGAGAACTCCAGCGGAACGGCTCGAGGTTGGCAAGGATGTGCACGTTGCTGATGTGTATCGGAGCTACGCTGCTGAGTTGTTTTTGCGTCTCTCCCCACGGTCCGCCCGGCTCATACGTTGTCAGCGACTCGCCGTTATACTTCGTCATGGTGTAGATGTTCTTGTAAAGCGGCAGCGACTCCTTAAGTACGAGAGGCCCGTCGGTGTCGTGCGAGCGCAGGATGATTGGCGGTTCGTCGGTTCGTCCCGATGCTTTCAGGCCGTCCTTGATGCCCGGTATGATCGTCTTCGTCATCCATTCAACGTCGTCTTCGATAGTAGCCATGGCCTCGCCGAGGCAGATAAGGAAGCCCACATTGGGGTATTTCTCGATAAAGGCGGCGATGCTCTTGCGGGTATAGTCGCTGATCAGCGGCGTGATGGGGCGGTTGCGGTCTTGCGTAACGATGCCGTAATGGTCGGCGAATGGCTTCGACAAGATGATGTTATAGAACATCTGGATTATGCGGATGCCGCGTTTCTGCGCCTCGGTGGTGAGGAACGTGAACATTTCCTGGTTCTTTTCCATAGTCGCGTCGTCTACTTCGACGGCGAAAGGATAATCCTCGAGCTTGACGAGCGAGGCGAACGGGTGGCCGTTCCACAAGAAAACGGCGTTCATGTTGTCGGCGGCGAGCATGTCGAGATACTTTATCCACAACTCCTTGTCGTAGAACCATGGGAAGTTCTCAGGAGTGTAAGGATACTCGTAAACCTTGTGGCCGGGCAGGTAGACCGTCTTTTGCAGGCCGACGCACGCTCCGCGGATTTTCATTTCGGGAGCGTCGACTATTATTTCAGGCGTTTCGAGGTTGCCGTATTGGTTGAAATACTCGAGCAGGCGGTTTGTTCCGTAAATGGCGCCGGAGGCGTCGTTGCCGGTGATGTTGATTTTCTTGCCCTTCCTCGTTATGGTGAATCCCTCCTGGGGAAGGTCTGCCGAACCGTCGGCCACACTTATGTTTATCTTATATCCCTTCTGCATAGATGGGACATATTTGTCTACAAGCGACGCGGCGTATTGCGTTTGCGGTACGGACTCTTCGCTTGTCACTTTCGTTGTTGTGCTTCCACAACTCGCCAAAACGATTGCGATGCTTGAAAGCAGTAGGTTGCGTGCTGTTTTCATAAGTTCACAGTAGTTTCTTTTCCGGGTTGTATTTCGATATGTTTCTCGTTCTCTCCGCGGCCGATGACCAGCGTGCCGCGTCCTCCGTCGGCCTTTACGGTGACGGTGTTCTTGTCCATCCTGACGTAGACCGTGCCGAAAGGAGTGGGCACGTTGCCTTCCATCCATTCAAGTCCGCCGAGCGTCGGCCTTACCGTATATTCCTCGTAGCCGGGCTTGGTAGGCTCTACGCCGAGGTAATACCTGCCGAGCAGGTAGA
>CALUIJ010000069.1 GCA_944320675.1 uncultured Prevotella sp. | reverse complement strand
GAAGCAGGAAACAGTTCATGCCCAAGATACAATACATCATAGACGTTGCCGGCAACGACGTTTACAATTGGGTGAAGAGCGGCAGCTTCGCCCATGACATCCCCGACGACGGCGCATGCTTTTACCGACTCTACACACGGCACACCATGCATGCGCTGCTATCCGCCCTTAGGCAGATGCTCGACGAATACGGCAGCATAGGCAACTACGTAAAAAGCCGGGCCACCGACGGATTCACGGCAGTAAAGGCCATAACTGATTATTTCGCAAGCAAAGGCATCGAGACGATAATACCGAAAAACACCAACTCTGCCTGCAAACGCGTATGCATGTTCCTAAGATGGATGGCCCGCGACGATTCGCCCGTCGACCTCGGACTGTGGAAAGACTTCATCGACAAGCGCACGCTTATAATCCCGATGGACACCCACGTCATGCAGGAGGCCAACCGCCTCGGCCTTATAAACAACAAGACGGCATCAATGGCTGTGGCGCGCAAACTGACGCAACGCCTTGCCGAGACATTCCCCGACGATCCGCTCAAAGGCGATTTCGCCCTGTTCGGTTACGGGGTGGACAGCTGACCGCAGCACGTATCCGATATAAGAAAATATGAATACCGCCAATCGTGCATATCTTACGCGAGTTCGCGTATAAGAAATATGTAAATGGAATCATTCCTAAGCGTAAGAAGTCGGTGCATTTTGTCATTCCGGACAGAGACCCGGAATCCAGAAAACATCCTTTTGTAAATAAAGTGGTTGCATACACTGGATTCCGGGTCTCGGCCCGGAATGACGGTGTGCTGCCGACTTCTCAGAAGAGGAAGTATGTATTTAGGCTGATTGCGGACATTCATTTATTAAAAACTTGCGCGAATTAACGTCACAATACCATTCAAGTACTTGTCCACCAACAGATTACTCCGTGACATTAGAATATAGTCCACCGTCGCCACTGTCACATTACAATACCTACTACTTCAAGAATATGCTGATATTCATTTATTCATAATATGAAAAGACATGGAGACGTGACGGTGGTGAAAGTGGACTTCATATTAATGTCACGATGCAACACCGTGATGTTCAACGCCTTACGCAGCGATGTGACATTGTGACATAAAAACATTGGATAAAAAATAATTCCGCACTGCAATAAACGGCTCGCGGCTTTCCCATTTACCGTCTTCCACCGTATAAAAGGCCACGTTTCGGGACAGGAAAGACCATATATTGAAATACAATAGACAGCTTATAACAAACGTGGGGCGGATATAAGAAGAATCCGCCCCACGCTATTTACATGAAAAAACAGCTTTTAAAAATGATAACCCAGCGTCAACACCAGCTGATGGCGCTTGTTCTTTACATTCAGCGCATTGCAGATATTGTCATATTCGGGCGAATCCTGTTCCGACGCATAATAATTGGTAAACGGACTGAAATCGCCTTCCTGCATGGAATACTGGTATGCCGCGTCGAAAGAAAGCTTGCCGACATTATATCCAAGGCCGAAAGTTATACGGTTGGTAGCCTTCCAATTTGTATAATCCGTGGAAGAGCTGTAATATGAACCTGGCGAATCTACCGTGCCGTCCTTATATCCGTACTCGTTATACATCGGCGAGACATAGTTGTAGCCGAACCTTAAGGCGAGCTTGCTGTCGGGCTTGAACTCAAGGCCTACCTTAAAAGTGTTCACGGCCTTCAACGTATTCTCCGTATGACGGTTCATCGCACGGTCGCCCGACGTGGTTTCATAATATTCGTCGTAATACCAATCGTAACCTCCGCCGGTATTGATGCGGCTGTCAAGATTGCCGTAATCGGCATACTCATAACCTGCGCCGACGGCAAGATAATTGCCGAAAGTAGTACCAAGGCTTACGCCGAATTTCCACGGCGTATACAGTTTGAAGTCGTAACTCTCGCCAATCTCGCCCGAATCATACATGCCCCAGTCGGTGTTATTAAGCAACACTGTGTAATTTGACGTGTTAAGGTCATACCAGGTAGGCGTCGCAACCGACACGCCTATACGGAACGGCGAAGTCTCCACCGGACGGAAGATTATACCCGCCTTGACGTTGAAACCTGTTCCCGTAATCCGGCGTTCGTCGGCAAGCGTTACGCTGTTCGTCCCGCCCAGCGTCTCGAAGTATTCAGAATAACCGCTGTAATTCACATCGCTTATCCCGAAAGTCAAGCCAAGATAAACACGGTCGTTTATATTACCGCTTATGTTGAAGTCATACTCGCCGATGTATCCCGAATTGGCACGGTTGAACATGTAACCGTTGGCGTTGTTGAAATAGAAATCGCCGTTCTCGTCTGACAGGAAGGCGTTATAATAAAGATAATCCACCTGGTTGAACGTATTGTCATCCGCCAACAACGTCCCGTTGTCACTCTCATAAATATTGAACACCCCTTCGGCGCCTTTCACGTATGACAATTTGTTCTGCGACGCATTGTTCAAGGCATCGGCGGCCGACAGGATATAATCAAAATTACGGCTCTTATGATAATTGAACGCCAAGTTCAGGAACGAACTGCGCCCCGTCCTGCGCGAGTAAACAAAGCCTATCTGGTCGAAACTCATGTTAGTCTTGTTAGCCCCGGCAAAATCCGCAGCGTCCTGCTGCGAGACAAAGCCGAAAGACACATTAGCCGTAGAATGGCGGAAAAGGCCGATGCCGGCAGGATTCGTGCCTATCGTCGAAATGTCGGCACCCAACGCATCCATGGCACCGCCCATGCCGACGTAGCGCGCCGTGCCGTTCAGGTCTTCGGTCGCTATATTCGCATTTTCATACGTCTCTTGCGCAAGAAGAGACGTGGCCGCACAAGCCGAAATGAATATCACTGCTAATCGTTTCATAATTTCATTTTTGTAATTTAAAATAAGGAGTTAAATCTGATTGCGGATGAGGCATCCTGAATCATTCAGCCCTACCGCTTATCCGCAAATACCTTAACTGTCCGCCGCCAAGCCGTCGGCAGACTATGGATTATTTCATCTTCTGCCCCTGAATCCGCCGCCACCGCCGGCACCGCCGCGGCTGCCGCCGAACGAGCCGCCGCCACGGAAACCGCCGCCGCCACGGTTGCCTCCGAACGAATTGTTATTGTACGACGGACGGCTTTGGTAATTTTGGCGGTTACTGTTGTTTTGGCGGTTAGTATTCGCACGGTTGCCCCTGAACCTGTCGTTATAATTGTTTTTATTGTCACGGCCGAACATGTCACGGTTGCTGTTTAAGCGGTTCGAATTACCGCGATACCCCTTGAAATCATTATTGGTTGCCGCGTTGTGCCTGCCGTAAACCCGCCCGTGGTTCATTGTCCCCGTCACACCACGGTACGGACGGTAATAAGACACGTAGTAATGAGGATAATACCATCCCCACGGCCTATGCCAACCATAATACCAGGGGCCGTACCATGGGTCATACCACCACCCTGCGTACCAATAAGGACGGCCATACCAACCATAAGGCCAATACCAGTCGTAATACCACGGGTCGTACCAATAATAATCGTCAAAACGGCTCATCATGCGGCTATACGTATAATCCTCTTCCGGATTATAAGAATAATCGTCGGCCGGCACGGTGTCTCCCTGCATGACATAAGCGGAATCCACGTCGAAACTTATCACGTCGCCAAGCAACGAGTCTGAACCTAAACTATAATAACTGCTTGCAAACTGCCCCCTGCGGTTGTACTCGTCAACATCCCTTGAAGAGCCTGGATAATATACGGCCGCCGCAGGCCTGCCGCCCTGTTCGGGCGATTCCTCCTTATCCACCTTTTTCGGCGTGAAATACATGTCATCCTGGGCGAATACGCCTGACGACATGAAGCCGAACAAGACGGAAATTAAAACAATCCTTTTCATCATATTAACCTCCAAGTACTTGAATTAATCACAATGCAAAAATATCAAATTTGTTTATTGCAAAAATAAGGAAAAACCCTAAAAGGTAATAGGTTTTCCCCTATTTTTTATACATTTGCAGAAGATTTTAACACGAATATGAAATATATCAAAGTCAAGTTCGATATTGCCGACGGCGACGGCGTACGCATGGAGGAAGGGATGCTGCTGCAAACAGCAAAAGACATACTCTGCCAGTTGGCGGGGAACATCGGTTTCGACTCGTTCGAAGACGAGGGTGCGACCGTAACAGGATACGTGCAAAAACAACTTTTCGACAGGCCGGAGCTCGACAGCATCTTGGCAGGATTCCCGATAGTGAACCTCAATATAACATACGAAGCGCAAGACGCAGAAGACAAGAACTGGAACGAGGCTTGGGAAGAGAACGGATTCGAGCCAATAACCGTAAACGGTAAATGCGTCATCCACGACACCACGCACACACCCCCGCACCGCGGCAACGGAATGGAAATAACGATCGACACGAAACAAGCCTTCGGAACAGGCGGCCATGAAACGACTTACATGATTGTCTCTGAACTGCTCGACAGCGACGTCAAAGGCAAGCGGGTGCTCGACTGCGGTTGCGGCACGGGCATATTGTCCATCCTCTCGGCAAAACTCGGCGCAAAGGATGTAACAGGATACGACATCGACGAATGGAGCGTCAGCAACACGAGGCACAACTGCGGCCTGAACGGCGTTGGCAACGTGACCGTCTTGCATGGCGACGCAAGCGTGATCAGCACACTGGCGACAAAATTCGACATGATATTGGCCAACATCAACAGGAACATACTGCTGAACGACATGCCTGCATTCAAGTCGGCAATGTCGGACGACGCCACCCTGATATTAAGCGGATTTTACGAACAAGACGCTGACATGCTGATAAACAGCGCCGAAAGACTTGGACTGAAAACGGTTAAACGGGAAACAAGACACCAATGGTGCATGCTGGTGTTTGAGAACGCCGGCGTTTAATTGCCGATGGTAAGCTTGCGCAAGTCGTAATAACTGCCGTTGTATATGTTGAAATCAACATACCCCCTTATGCCCGGCAAACGTCCCGCGTCGGTATGCTGCCAAAATTTCCACTCGCCGGCATACTCCACCTTGTCGACGTAATAATGCGCTATCCAATAAGGATAATCGTCGAAGACAGGGTCGTCCAGGTAATTCATCTTGAATTTGTAATAAGTGTATATTATCGGCTTGACATGGTATCTGTCCTCTACGATGTGCAGCCACGTAAGGATGTCTCTTTGAAAATCCTCAACACTGACGTCCTTCGGCTTGTTCTCTACGTCGAGCACAGGCGGCAGGTCGCCGTCGATAAGAATGACATTATCCAAAAAGAAATAAGCCTGGGCGCGCGCCGATGACTTATTGCTCCAGAAATGGTAAGCCCCCCTTATGAAACCATACTCACGCGCCTGGGTGAAATTCTCCCTGAACTTTGAGTCTACTATAGTTGTTCCCTCGGTGGCCTTTATCAGGATGAAGCGTATGGGGCATTTTTCTATCATGGCGTTGCGCAGCAGCTCCCAATCGATGTCGCCCTGATGGTGGCTGATGTCGATGCCGCGGATCTCATAACCTTCCGGATATTTAGGGTCTCCGTACAACGCACGCCAGCGGAAGCCGAACGGCCCTACGAACACATAATAGAATATCCACACGTAAAACACGGCAACGCACAATCCTCCGACCCACCATGCCCACCTCGGGTAACGGCGCACGAGCTTGCCCAACAATCCCTTGCCCGCGCCGGCATGACGTGCCGTGCGCCGCCGCCGGCCCTTATTGGGATTGCGGACGGCGTCACGGCGTGAAGCGTTTGTTTTACGATTTCCAGACATTATCACGTCAAACAAAATATAGGAGTGGCCTACGTCCAACCACCCCTATGACATATTTTTCTTTTACTTGAGAGCGTATCTTATTCTTGTTCCAAGGTAAGAGTCTTGGTTGGCTGGTCGCAGACTTCAGAGGGTCCCCAATACTGTATCGGGCCGGGATAAACGAAGCATGTCTCCTTCGCCCACCTGTCGCGGTTCTTCTCCAACTCCTTAAACGGCTTACCTTCAAGCTCGACCAGTGCCTTGCGGATTACAGGCTTGTTCTCACCGTTACGGCGCTCGATGTTCATCATCATCGTGATAGGCACTCCTCCGGCTTTCCATTCGCTTGTCGGCTTAGTAGTGTTTTTAACGATGGCCATGTATCCGGTCTTGCCGTTGGCGATAAGGTGGGCGGCGCTTGTTCCGAGCGCGTAGCAATAGTCGGCATCGAAGTTCGACGGGGCGGCGCAGCGTCCTTCGTAACCGAAGAAGTGGTGCAGGGCTGCGAACTTGCCAGTATATTTGCCCTCTTCCTTCCACTGTGCCAACTTAGCCTCGCACATGTCAGAAAGCAACTTCTCTGTCTCAATAAGCGAAACCTGTACGTTTCCATGCGGGTCGCGGTCGAGTGACAGCTGGCGTGCTACGTTTGCAGGCAGTGTCGAGAACGTCTGCTTGTTCTCCTCGCTCAAATGAGCCATTATATACTCACGCTGCGCTACGGGGTCAAGTCCCTTGTAGTCGTCGCCGTGCGAGGCAAGCAGGTCGTTAAGCTCCTCGATGAGCTTGCCTATCGAAGGGATGAACTCAATCAAGCCTTCGGGAACGAGTATCACGCCGAAGTTGTTGCCCTGTGAAGCGCGGTAAGCTATAACTTCGCATATCTGCTCGACAATCTGGTTGAGCGTCATGTTCTTCGCCTTCACCTCCTCCGACACGAGGCAGATGTTAGGCTGGCACTGTAGCGCGCACTCCAAGGCGATATGGCTTGCCGAACGCCCCATCAGCTTAATGAAGTGCCAGTACTTGCGCGCCGAGTTGCAGTCGCGCTCGATGTTGCCGATAAGCTCGGAGTATGTCTTCGTGGCGGTGTCGAATCCGAACGAAGTCTCAATCTGGCTGTTCTTCAGGTCGCCGTCTATGGTCTTCGGGCATCCTATTACCTGCACGCCGTATTTCTTGGCTGCGTAATATTCAGCCAAAACGCATGCGTTGGTGTTTGAGTCGTCGCCGCCGATTATAACCAAAGCCTTGATGCCGAGCTCGCGTATTATCTCAAGACCTTTCTCAAACTGCTCCACCTTCTCAAGCTTCGTACGGCCCGAGCCTATCATGTCGAAACCGCCGGTGTTACGGTAATCGTCGATGAAGTCCTTTGTTATTTCAATGTATTTATGGTCTACGAGTCCGCCGGGGCCGAGGATGAATCCGTACAACTTGTTCTCAGGGTTCATCTTCTTTATCGTATCAAACAGTCCTGTGATGACATTGTGTCCGCCGGGGGCTTGTCCGCCGCTGAGGATCACTCCCACGTTGGTCGCCTCGCTGCTTTCCGTGTCGCTCGGCTCGAACTCAACAACAGGCATCCCGTAAGTATTGGGAAACAGTTGCTTGATTTCCTCTTGATTGTCTACGCTTGTCGTCGGTGCACCTTCCTTTACCTTAACTAATCCCTTGAGTGCTTCCGGCAATTTTGGAATGTAAGCCATCCTGGCTTTTTGCAATGCGCTTTTTTCCATGACAATAAAATTTAATTTAGTTATTCATGCGCGCCGAAAAAACGTCTTTTCGTTCGCACGTGCAAATTTAATAAATTTCGTCCATATAGGAAAATAAATAAAATAATTTGAAAAAAATAATGTTTTTTTTCGTTTTCATATCCTCCGTACGGATTTATTTCTTATATTTGCATGAGTTGGGAACGGATTGGTGATTATGCCGTACAATGGTTACCGCCGCCGTCCTTTTTTAATAAATTATATAAAACAAGAACCCATTATGGCAAACAAACGCAACCTGAAAAAGATAATCAACTACATTTGTAGCGACCTGTTTTCCGAGTGCATCGCCGCGTCATTGTACAACGGCAACAGGAAACAAGAAGAAATCAACGCAATACTGACCTCCATCATCATCGTGCAGCGCAACTACATTTGCAGGATTTCCCACCCCGAGCCGGGAATGCCGCCAAAGGCTTATTTCAAGGATCTTAAGGATAAGTTCATGTCCAACATAGGCGAGATAACCGACAACATTGCAAACATCTGACTCCAGGTAAGATTTTTATTTACTGTTCCAAATGTTTCAGGAAATTTGCAAATGGATCTTATACAAGAAATTAGGTTGGACGAAGAACGTGACCGTCAGGCATTCAGACAAATTCATAATCTGCCTGGCGCCGCACACGAGCAACATGGACTTCGTGCTCGGCATACTGTACATGCACGCCGAAAACATGAAGATTAATTTCTTGATGAAAAAAGAATGGTTCTTCTGGCCGCTCGGGGCACTGTTCAAGAAGATGGGCGGAATACCCGTATGGCGCAACCGGCACACCAGCATGACCGACATGCTGGCCGATACCGCCAAGCGCAAGCCTGCGTTCAAGCTCTGCATAACGCCCGAAGGCACAAGATCGCCGAACCCCGACTGGAAGAAAGGATTTTATTACATTGCTGCCAAGGCGCAAATACCTATATTATTATACGGCGTTGATTACGAGAAGAAGCTCATCCAATGCACGAAAAGCCTTATCCCCAACGGCGACATTGAAAAGGATATGGCCGGGATAAAGAATTACTTCAAGGATTTCACAGGACGCCATCCTGAACGATTCACAACAGGAAACTGACAATGCGGAAAAACATTTACCTGATATTGCTCGGCGTGCTCCTCTCGGCATGCGGGGCGCACCGTAACCTTACCACGTCGCCCAAGATTGGCAAGACGACGAAAAAGCCGGTGAAAGAAGTCAAGACCAACATCGAATACAAGGGCCGCCCATGGGTGGAGAACGTATCAAGCCCGGTAAAAATCACACAAGGGCTGCAGAACAAGCACCTGTCGGTATGGGCGAGCCACGGCAGGTATTTCAACATAAACAAGGACCGCTGGCAGTGGCAACGCCCCAACCTCTTCTGCACGAACGAAGACCTCTACACGCAGACCATCGTCGTGCCCTACCTCATCCCGATGCTCGAAAAGGCGGGAGCCGTCGTTTTCACGCCGCGCGAACGCGACTGGCAGAAGAACGAGCTGGTAGTTGACAACGACGACAGGACGCAAAGGCCTTATTACACAGAAACAAATGCCGGACGAAAGTGGCAGGACGCCAACATGAAAGGCTTCGCCGCAAAAGACGGCCCGTACGGTGACCGAACAAACCCATTCAGGGAAGGCACCACGCGCATGGCAAAGGCCACGCCGGCCAAGGAGTGCGAGATATCGTACCAGCCCAGGTTCACGCAAGGCGGACGCTACGCCGTGTACGTAAGCTACCCCACACTGCCCGAGAGCGTGCCCGACGCCGAATACATCGTGTACCACAAGGGGCGCAGGACGGTATTCAACGTAAACCAGCGGATGGGCGGAGGCACGTGGGTCTACCTCGGCACGTTCGACTTCGGCACTGGATGCACCTCAGACAACCGCGTCGTGCTGACCAACGCCAGCGCTTACGACGGCGTAGTAACGGCCGACGCCGTGCGCTTCGGCGGCGGCATGGGCCTGATAGCGCGCAACAGCCGCACGAGCGGACTGCCCAAATGCCTCGAGGGGGCGCGCTACTACGCCCAATGGGCCGGGGCGCCCGAAAGCGTCTACCGCGCGAAAGACGGCACCGACGACTACAAGGAGGACATCTACGCACGCCCCTACATGACAAACTGGCTCGCGGGCGGCTCGTGCTTCGCCCCCCGCGAAGAAGGGCTCAACGTGCCCGTCGAGCTCGCCTTGGCCGTACACAGCGATGCCGGATACTCGAAGGACTACACGTCGCTGACCGGCACGCTCACGATATGCACCACCGACGCAGGCAACGGCCTGCTGGCATCAGGCATCACACGCTACAGGTCGAAAGACTTCGCCGACTTCCTGCTCAACGGCGTGAACCGTGACATAACGCGCACCTACGGCCGCTGGAACAGGAGGAGCCTCTACGACCGCAACTACGCCGAGACGCGCTGCCCCATAGTGCCGTCGGCCATAATCGAAACGCTGTCGCACCAGAACTTCCCAGACATGGCCATGGGGCAAGACCCAAACTTCAGGTTCACCCTCGCCCGGAGCATTTACAAGTCAATACTGCGCTTCAACTCAATGATGCACGATAAGACTTACGCCATAACGCCCCTGGCACCGCGCAATATTAGTGTCGAGTTTTCAGCGGCCGACACCGTTACGCTGAGATGGGACGCCACGCCCGACCCCCTCGAGCCTACGGCCGTGCCTACCGGCTACATACTCTATACGGCCGTCGACGATTACGGATTCGACAACGGCATAAGGATCAGCGGCAACGCATGCAAGATAAAACTGCAGCCCAACACGCTCTACAACTTCAAGGTGGCCGCCGTCAACGAGGGCGGCGAAAGCTTCACGTCTGAAACGATATCGGCCGTCTACAACCCGATGGCAACGAAGACGGTGCTCATAGTCAACGGATTCGAGCGACTTGCCGCCCCCGCCGTGGTCGACAACGGCGAAGAGCAGGGCTTCGACCTTGCGATCGACCCCGGGGTAAGCCAAGGCAAGACCATTGGATACTGCGGAGCGCAACTCTGCTTCGACAAAGAGAAAATCGGCAAGGAAGGCCCCGGCGGACTGGGCTACAGCGGCGACGAGCTGACGGGCAACATCATTGCCGGCAACGAGTTCAACTACGTAACGGCACACGCAAAAGCCATAATGAGCGCAAACCGATACAACATAGTAAGCTGTTCGAAACACGCATTGGGACGAAACATAACCAATATTGACAAATATGACTGCATAGACCTGATACTCGGATTGGAGAAAGACGACGGCTATTCGCTCAGACAATATAAGACTTTCACGCCCGAACTGCAAGAAATACTCGCCGAATACACCGGACGCGGAGGCAACCTGCTCGTAAGCGGGGCATACATAGGAAACGATATGAGGAGCGACGACGAGCGGAATTTCCTCAAACGAGTGCTCCGCGTAAAATACAATGGGGCCGAGGCCTTGGCCGGTAACGGCACATTGACCGGCATGGGCACGTCATGCCAAATATACACACAACCCAACGAATTCCATTACGCCGCAACCTCAGTCGACATGATAAGTCCTACGGGTAAGGCTTTCTGCGCCATGACCGACTATATGGGGCGCTCCGTATGCGTGGCCTACGACGGCAACGACTGCCGCACGTTCACTTTGGGCTTCCCTTTCGAGTGCATAACGTCGGAAAAAAAACAAGCCGTCATGATGAAAGGCATACTCAACTTCCTGTGCCGGTGAGCCGCAAGTTTTACTTACGCTGCAGCCGGAAATGTTCTTTTTGTAGTATTCTGGCGGTAACGGTTCACAAACAAAAAAATGAACGCCCGCACTTTGGAACCACGATAGTGGGGTGCGGACATTCATTTTTTCCTTGCTTCGGACGGTTAACACGGGCGGCACAAGCGCCGCGGGCGTCAATACTCGTCGTCGTCGTCGGCCACACTCTCGGCCGAAAGGTCGAGGTCCTCGGGATCCTCCTCTATCGTCGTACGGTAGCTTTCCTCGGTCAGCTTGTCGTCGTCGAAAGAGTCGTCATCGTCGTCGTCGCCGAACTTGTCGTCAACCTCGGGCAAGTCCTCGTCGTCATCATCGTCGCCGCCGTCGCCGTCAGGACCGAAGCCCCCCTTGCCGTCCTGGCCGAACTTCAGGCGCGGCTTCTCCGTTTCGGGCTTCAGCTTGGCGAAGATAGCCTCTATCCATGCGCCCTTGGGTATCTCGAGTACGGCGAAGCCGTCGGCCACTTTCTTCTCATACATGCCGCCGGCCTTGTGGAGGCGGTCCTTGGGCAGGGTGGTCGTGCTGATGTCGAACCCGCTCTGTATTATGTCCTGGATGCTCTGAGAGAGCGAGTCCCACCCGCCGCCGAAGTTGCGGTCGATTACCTCGAGCAGCTTCCCGGCCGATATGTGGCGGATGTTCTCGTAGGTGAGGTCGGTCACACGCATTATAGGGCGCTTCTTCACGCCAATCTTCACCTCCGGGCCGTCGGACAGGGAGACCACGCCCACCTTGAAGCCGCGGGCCTCGTATTTCTTTACGACCTCGGGGCGGTCGATCTTGATCTCCTCCACGTCGAAGGCACTCTTGATTATGTCGACATAGCGGCGGATGTTGTCCTTGATGTCGGCGTCTTTCCCGGCGGCCTCGAGCATCCTGAACACGTCGCCCTCCTGTACGTCCCAGACGTTGCTCTTGTTCAGCGTCTTTAGTGTCAATGCTTTCTTGTCCATATCTTTATTCTTATTATTTATTATTTGTCATTATTCGTGGAATAGCGGGTAAGGCTGGTGGGGCAAAATTCCGGAGTTACCAGTAGTTAAGGGAAGTCAGGCTCGTTTCACCCGCCGGAGTTAACACCGACGCAAAGCGTCTGACTCCTATTAACTCCTTTTTGGCATATTCTCCTTCCGCCTCTTATTTCTTGCAGCCGTAAGGTCTTGCAGTCTTACCGCATAACCTTATAACCCCATAACCCTATAATCTTTTTAGACGTCCCTGTCCCTCAGCACGGGGAACTTCTCACGGAAACGCCGCAGGGCCTCCATGTCTATTTCAGCCGTAACGGCCTGCGGAGCACCGCCCTTAGCCTGTGCGAGCGTCCTGCCCCGGGCATCGATTACGGCACTGCCCCCGGCGTAGCCGCACGACGGATCGGCCCCCGTGCGGTTGGCTCCTATCACGTAGCACTGGTTCTCTATGGCCCGCGCCCTCAGCAGCACATGCCATACGCCACGGCGGCTCGTGGGCCAGTTGGCCACGAAGATTGCCGCGTCGTAATCATCATGGTTGCGCGCCCATACGGGGAAACGGAGGTCGTAACACGTCTGCAGCAGGAACCTTACGCCACCATACTCGGCCACCACGCGGCGGTTGCCCCTTACGTAGCCCTTGTCCTCGCCGCCGTAGGCGAAGAGGTGGCGCTTGTCGTAATAATAATACGAGCCGTCGGGCAGGACGAAATACTGGCGGTTGCGTGGTTTCCCGTCGGCCCCCATTACGGCTGCGCTGCCACAGACGGCGCACCGGCGGCCCGCGGCAAGACCCTTCATCCACTCAAGTGGAAAGCCCGAGCACGCCTCCGACGGCGACTCCGTCACGAAGCCCGTAGCCCACATCTCGGGCAGCACGTATAAGTCGGCCCCGGGCGAGCCGCCGACGAGCTTTTCGGCGGCAAGGATGTTGGCGCCGATGTCGCGCCACCGGACGTCGGTCTGAAGAATCGTTACTTTCACTAATTGCGGTGTTAAGTTTCTATGAGTGTTGCAAAAGTAATACATAATCTTTTATCCGCAAGTTTTTAATTGATATTTTTTGCCTGATGCAGGATATTTCTTACTTTTGCAATATCATTATGGTAAAACCTTTGGCAGAAAGACTCAGGCCCAAGACTCTCGACGAATACATCGGGCAGAAGCACTTGGTGGGTAAGAATGCCGTCCTGCGCAACATGATAGAGTCAGGCAGGGCGGTGTCGTTCATATTATGGGGGCCGCCGGGCGTAGGCAAGACCACGCTCGCCCTCATCGCGGCCAACCAGCTGAAAGTGCCGTTCTACACGCTGAGCGCCGTGTCGAGCGGAGTGAAGGAAGTAAGGGAGGTGATAGACAAGGCCCGGCACTCTGGCTTCTTCAACAGCAACGCCCCGATACTCTTCATCGACGAGATACACCGGTTCAGCAAGAGCCAGCAAGACTCGCTCCTGGCCGCCGTCGAGCAGGGAGTGGTGACGCTCATCGGCGCCACCACGGAAAACCCTTCGTTCGAAGTGATAAGGCCGCTGCTGTCGAGGTGCCAGCTATACGTGCTGAAGCCGTTGGAGAAAGACGACTTGCTCGAACTGCTCCACCGCGCCGTAACCGAAGACGTCGAACTGAAGAAGCGCGACATCCGGCTGAAAGAGACCGGAGCCATACTAAGGTATAGCGGCGGCGACGCGCGCAAGCTGCTCAACATACTCGAGCTCGTGGTGAACGCCGCCAAGGGCGACCCCGTGGCGGTAACCGACGAGGGCGTGGAAAACTGCCTGCAACAGAACCCCTTGGCCTACGACAAGGACGGCGAGATGCACTACGACATAATCTCAGCCTTCATCAAGAGCATACGCGGCTCCGACCCCGACGCAGCCCTCTACTGGCTGGCGCGCATGATAGAGGGAGGCGAGGACCCGAAGTTCATAGCGCGCAGGCTCGTGATAAGCGCGGCAGAGGACATAGGCCTGGCCAACCCCAACGCCCTGCTGCTGGCCAACGCCGCCTTCGACGCCGTAAGCAAGATAGGCTGGCCCGAGGGGCGCATACCGTTGGCCGAAGCCACCGTCTACCTTGCCACGAGCGCGAAGAGCAACTCGGCCTACAACGGGATAGCCGAGGCCCTGGCCCTCGTCAAGCGCACCGGCAACCGTCCCGTGCCGCTGCACCTGCGCAACGCGCCGACGAAACTGATGGCCGACCTCGGCTACCACGACGGCTACAAATACGCCCACGACTATCCGGGCAACTTCGTAGCGCAACAGTACATGCCCGACGGCTTGGAGGGCGAACGCCTGTGGCACGCGCAGCACTCGCCGGGCGAGGAGAAGATGTACCAGCGCATGCTGCAATGCTGGGGCGGGAGGTATAAGGAAAGATAACGGCAACACTGACGCAACTAACAAAAAACACATTATAAAAATAGGATATGAAGATTGTAATATTAGACGGATACAGCGTAAACCCGGGCGACCTGTCGTGGGCGGAGCTTGAAAGCTGCGGCGAGCTGACGGTCTACGACCGCACGGCCGCGGACGAAGTGGCGGCGAGGGCGAAGGAGGCCGACGCCGTACTGACGAACAAGGTGGTAATATCAGCCGGAATCATGGACCGGCTGCCCAAGCTCAAATACATAGGCGTGTTGGCCACTGGCTACAACGTCGTAGACACCGAAGCCGCCGCCAAGCACGGCATAACCGTGACCAACGTGCCGGCATACAGCACGGACAGCGTGGTGCAGATGACGTTCGCGCACATACTAAACATGACAAACCGCGTGGCGCACTACGCACGCCTGAACCGCAAGGGCAAATGGAGCTCCTCGCCCGACTTCTGCTATTGGGACACGCCCCTCGGCGAACTGGCCGGAAAGACCCTCGGCGTAGTAGGCCTCGGCAACATAGGCTACAAGGTGGCCTGCATGGCGCGCGACTTCGGCATGGACGTGTTCGCCTGCACGAGCAAGAACTCGGCCGGACTGCCCCCGGGAATACAGAAGACTACGTTCAACGGACTGCTCGGCATAAGCGACGTGCTGACACTGCACTGCCCGCTTACGCCGAAGACGAAGGAAATGATAAACAAGGACACGCTGAGCCGCATGAAGCGCGGCGCGCTGCTGGTAAACACCGGCCGCGGACAACTCGTAAACGAAGCCGACGTAGCCAAGGCACTCGCCGACGGACAGCTCGGCGGATACGGAGCCGACGTAATGACGCAGGAACCGCCAGCGGCCGACAACCCGCTGCTCGGCGCGCCCAACGCTTACCTTACGCCGCACATTGCATGGGCTACCGTCGAGGCGCGCAAGCGGCTCGTAGCCATAGCCGCAGACAACATTAAGGCTTTCGCCCAAGGTTCACCCCAAAACGTGGTGGGCTGATGGAAATGCTGCAATTGGTAATAGAGTTCCTCGGCACGTTCGCATTCGCCATATCGGGCATACGGTGGGCGGCATACAAGCGTTTCGACTGGTTCGGCGGCTACGTCGTCGGACTGGCTACGGCCATCGGCGGCGGTACGATAAGGGACGTGATGCTCGGAGTGACGCCGTTCTGGATGACCAACTCAATTTACATGATATGCACGGCGGCGGCGCTGCTCACGGTGATAGTGTTCAAGAAGGCCATAGTGAAGTTCGCCAACACGTGGTTCCTGTTCGACACGCTCGGACTGGCGCTCTTCACCGTTGCCGGACTGCAAAAGACGCTTCTCGAGGGCTTTCCCTTCTGGGTGGCCATAATAATGGGCTGCATAACGGGGGCCGCAGGCGGCGTGATACGCGACGTGCTCATCAACGAGGTGCCGCTGATATTCCGCAAGGAGATTTACGCCGTAGCCTGCATAATAGGCGGATTGGGTTACTACGCATGCGCATGCCTACACTTCGCCCCCGGCATAGCGGCTGCAGTATGTTTTGCCATCGTTGTCGCCGTAAGGCTCGCCGCCGTAAGGTTGCACATATCGCTTCCACACTTGCAAGAAGAGGAGGAACAGAAATGAGAACTCCAATTCAATAAAAGAAGTAAAATTAACGTCACAATGTCACATCTCCGGATAAGCGCCTGACAAGCAACAGGTTATGCCGTGACATTACGACGAGTCCCACATTCACCACCGTCACCCGGGTGACGGTGGTGAATGTGGGACTCGTCGTAATGTCACCTTCCAACACGGTGATCCACAACGGCTTACGCATCAATGTGACATTGTGACGTTAAAAAGCATCATAAAATTTATTACGGTAAAAGAAAAAGAGCCAGCCAAAACGTAAAAGAAACCAGTGTATGAACGGAAAACAAACTTTTCCTTTCATACCCAACCGGCATAAATAATCCATTGTGCTTTTATAAGAAGCAGCCTATTACACTCCCATTTACCGCCTTCCACAGCATAAAAGGCAACGTTTTAGAATACGAAAGACGACCTTTCACAACATGCTTACGCAACCTTAACATTTCCGCAATATTTCATCTTTTTCCACGATAATATTTTGCGGTTTTGCAAATTATCATTACCTTTGCGCCGTTGATTGGTTCACACACAACGTGATTAAAAGGGAAACG
>CALUIJ010000068.1 GCA_944320675.1 uncultured Prevotella sp. | reverse complement strand
TAGGCGGCAATAGCTCAGTTGGTAGAGCGCGACCTTGCCAAGGTCGAGGTCGCGGGTCCGAGTCCCGTTTGCCGCTCATCTTCAAAAGAAAAATACAATCATGAATTTATACTTACGTTATTTTGATAAAGAGACATTAGTAACTAATGTCGATGATGCTATATCTTTTTTGGCTTCCATTGACGAGATTGGGATGAATCCGGACTTAGAGCGTGATATCAGGGATTATGTCGCAAGTAGCGTTTATTATCCGAAGCGTTACAAGATACGTCCGAGGGTTTATTTCATCATAATAAAGACAGAGGCTGCCACGATGCTTGATTTCAAGCAGAAGAAAGCCTTACGCTCGAACATCCAGTCGGGCGACCAGCGCGACGAGGTTTCGCCGGCTTTGGCACGTCTTACGGAAGAGCGTCCCGGGTGGTATGAAGGCGTACTTGATTTCAAGCGCGTGGTGCTTGTGCCCGTGACTGGCAAGCATGAATACCGAGACACTCACTTTGTCGTAAATTGTAAGGCTATGTCCGGTATCGATTGCTACAACCGCATGGTAGAGCATCTGCGCGGGCGCGTCGACAGCCGTAGCCAGTTCCCGTCGGCAAAGGGGAAGAACTTCAGGTTCAGGTACTTGGGACTTTGGAAGTGACGTTCGTCGGCCGGAATGAAGTAGTCCGCTGTTGTGTTGACGTTGTTTTTTTATAGTTTTCTTGTATATTGTAACTTGTCAGTTCGTAAAATCATGAACAAGATAATGCTTATTGGTAATGTCGGCAAGGAGCCCGTTGTGCGTTATTATGACCATGATCAGGCGGTGGCCGCTTTCTCTTTGGCTACGACCGAGCGTGGATATACGTTGCCTAATGGCACCCAGGTGCCTGACAGGACTGATTGGCACAACATCGTAATGTATCGTGGACTGGCGAAAATAGTAGAAAAATATGTACACAAGGGCGATAAGCTTTATGTCGAGGGGCGTATCCATTACCGCACGTATGACGACCAGAAAGGGATACGCCATTATGTGACTGAGGTTTACGCCGACAATATGGAGTTGCTTTCTCCCAAGCCTGTCAGGGATGCCGGGCGTGAGCAAGTGTCTTCCCAGGCTCCGAATACAGGTACGACGAATGAAGCACCGTTTTAAGACGGTGCTTTTATGTTTCTTAGGACGGTGAAATACAGTTTTGCGTATGCCTTTGATGTTTGTTGAAAGTGTTGCCCCCGATGTAATGTTGGGAGTGTGGAGAATAGAGGAAAGTGTTGAAGAGTTTTTCAGCATAGTTCCAGGGCTTAAGGATGTTAGGGAAGAGGTTGGACGGTTGAAGTCGGTTCAACGCCGGCTTGAAGTGCTGGCCGTGCGTTCTTTGTTGGGGCTCATTGTCGGCGACGGGGTCGTCTTACTCCATGATGCCGACGGCAAGCCTCTTCTTGAAAATGGTATGAACGTCGGCATAAGCCATACGAAAGGATGTGCCGCTGTTATCGTCTCGTCGTGCAGGGATGTTGCCGTCGATGTCGAGTATATGAGCGGTAGGGTGGAGCGTGTGGTCGGGAAACTGTTGCGCGATGACGAGACGGCACTTACTCTGCTTGATAAATTGTTGCATTGGTGTGCGAAGGAAACAATGTACAAACTTTATCCAAAAGACCATCTTGCCTTGGCGGACATCTGCGTTTCTGCAATATCGGGTGACTCTACGAGTGGACGAATTATTGCAAAAAACGTTCAACGTGACGAGACGCTGAACGTTGATTATGTTGTGTTTGACGGCTTTGTGCTTACTTACGCGGCTCTTTAGCCTTGCTGCCGCCTTTCTTGCCTTTGCCTTTCCTTTTGTATCTTCTGCCTTTTTTCTTGTCGTCACCGCCTTTACCTCGTGGCGTTATCTTATATTCGGGCGCTTTCCCAAGACCGGCGGGCAGTGGTATCTTTTCGACTTCATAACCGAGGAATTTCTCTATTTGCATGAAGTCGGCCACTTCCTTTCCGCGTACCAGTGTTATGGCTATGCCGTCATGGTCGGCCCTGGCTGTTCGCCCTATGCGGTGCACGTAGTCCTCTGAGTCGTGGGGCACATCGTAATTGACGACCATTGAAATGTCGTCGATGTCGATACCGCGCGCTACGATGTCTGTGGCGACGAGTACGTCGATTTGTCCGCTCTTGAAGAGGTACATCACTTCATCCCTTTGGCTTTGCAGAAGGTCTGAGTGCATCTCGCCGCAATTTACGCCCGATGCCCTGAGCGCTTTGTTTATTTCTTTTACTTTTACTTTCGAACTTGAGAATATTATGACGCGCTTCTGTCCGTATTTCTTGAATATGTCTTTAAGTGCGCCGTTCTTTTGGTTTTCGTGGCAGACGCAAGCTAACTGCTTGATTTTCTCGGCAGGCTTGCTTACGGCGAGTTTTACTACAGACGGGTTCTTTAATATCGTTTTCGCCAGGTCTTCTATCTTGTCGGGCATCGTGGCCGAGAACATTATGGTCTGGCAGTTCTCCGGCAGGAGCTTTGCTATCGAGAGAATATCCTCGTGGAAACCCATGTCAAGCATGCGGTCGGCCTCGTCGAGGACGAAGAACGAAACCTTGCCAAGGTCTACGTTACCCATTGTTATATGGCTGATAAGCCTTCCCGGAGTTGCTATGATTACGTCGGCCCCGAGTTTCATGCTCTTGTATTCCTGGTTGTAGCGGCTGCCGTCGTTGCCGCCGTATACGGCAACGCTGCTTACCGTCGGCATGTAGTATGAGAAGCCTTGCATGGCTTGGTCAATTTGTTGCGCCAATTCGCGCGTCGGACTCATTATGACGCAGTTTATAGCCTCGTCCGGAAAATCGTCTTCGTCGAGCATGCTCAGTATGGGCAGGAGGTAGGCCGCGGTCTTGCCTGTTCCTGTCTGCGCTATTCCGAGCACGTCCCTGCCGTTAAGTATTTCGGGGATACATTTTTCCTGTATCGGCGTGCATGACGTCCACCCCATGTCATCAATTGCGTCGAGGGTGTTGTCGCTTAAGTCTAAATCGTAAAAATCCATATTTGTCAATTTGGTGCTTTGCGGTAGCAGAAGTATGCCACCACGGTGAATATGATGTTTGGAATCCAGGCTGCAAGCATCGGCGGCGTGTCGGCCTGTATGGCAAATGTCGACGATACCGTCTGTAGCATGATGTACGTGAAGCTAAGCGCCAAGCCTATACCGAGGTACATTCCCATTCCGCCTTTCCTTTTCCGTGAAGAGAGCGACAGGCCGATGGTCGTAAGGATGAACGAGGCGAACGATGTCGCAATGCGTTTATGGTATTCTACCTCGTATTGCACGACGTTGCCGGAGCCTCGGTCGATCTGTTTGCTTATGTACTCTTTCAGTTGCGGGCTTGTGAACGTTTCCTGCTGGCCTTTGGAAAATACAAGGTCGGTAGGTTCCATCATGATGGTAGTGTCTTTCACCGAGCCGCTTGTTATTGTCTCACGCATGCCTTTTAGTTGGCGTATGCGCCAATTGCGTGCCTTCCAATGGTATTTCGAGTCTGAGATTGTGTCGTATTGTATTTCGGATGCCGTCATGTGGCTTACGAGTTTCTTATCCTCGAACTTGTCCAGGCAGAATCCGTAACCTTTCTTAAGGTTGTTGTCGTAGTGCTGTATGTAGGCTATTACGCCTTTGCCGACCTGGAGCTGGACGTTCTCAGCCGAGGTGTTTTTCTTCTTGTTCTTGTACATGGTCTCGAAATTCTGCCTGACTATTGTGCCCTTGGGGATTACGTAGGCCCCGAGGAAGAACGTCATTACCGATATTAGCGCGGCCGACAGCATGTAAGGCCGCATCAGGCGCTTGAAGCTCACCCCGGCCGCAAGCATTGATATGACTTCGGAATTGCCTGCGAGCTTCGACGTGAAGAAGATGACGGCAATGAAGACGAACAGCGGACTGAACAGGTTGGCGAAGTAAGGCACGAAGTTCATGTAGTAGTCCATTACGATGGCTTTCAGCGGCGCATGGTATTGGGTGAACTTGGCCAGGTTCTCGTTGATGTCGAAAACGATGGAGATTGAGATTATCAGGGCAATTGAATAGAAGTACGTGCCGATGAATTTCTTGATAATGTACCAGTCGAGGATTTTCAGGTAACGTGCCGGATTAAGGTACTTCATCCACTTTAGCTTTCCACCGAGCCATGCAAGCGCAATGAACAGCCATCCCATGCGGGCTTTCACCCGTCTTGCAGGCTTTAGTATCTTGCGGTATCTCCTAATGTTCTTTATCTTCATCTTTGTCTTGTTATATCCGTTTGCCCAGTTGGTCGATTACGGAAGCCTTCCACCTGACGAAGTCGCCTGCCTCGATGTGCGTCCGTGCGTCTTGTACGAGGCGTAGGTAGAACGCCAAGTTGTGGATGCTCGCTATCTGCATGGCGAGCAGTTCCTGCGCCTTGAACAGGTGGTGCAGATAGGCTTTCGAGTATGTCTTGTCTACGTCGCACCCGTCAGGGTCGATGGGCGAGAAGTCCGTTTCCCATTTCTTGTTGCGCATGTTCATCGTGCCGTTGTAAGTGAAGAGCATGGCGTTGCGGCCGTTTCTCGTCGGCATTACGCAGTCGAACATGTCGACGCCGCGTTCTATCGCCTCGAGGATGTTTTGCGGCGTGCCTACTCCCATGAGGTAACGCGGCTTGTCCTTTGGCAGAATCTCGTTGACAACTTCTATCATTTCATACATCACCTCCGTCGGTTCGCCTACGGCCAGTCCGCCTATGGCGTTGCCGTCGGCGCCCTTGTCGGCCACGTATTTGGCGGCTTCGCGGCGCAGCTCCTTGAACGTGCAGCCCTGCACTATGGGGAAGAGCGTCTGCCGGTAGCCGTAAAGCGGCTCGGTCTCGTCGAACCTCTTGATGCACCGGTCGAGCCAATGTTGGGTGAGCGTGAGGCTTTTCTTGGCGTACTGGTAGTCGCTTTGTCCCGGCGGGCATTCGTCGAAAGCCATGATGATGTCGGCTCCGATGGCGCGCTCGGTGTCCATTACGTTTTCGGGAGTGAAGAAATGTTTCGAACCGTCGATGTGCGAGCGGAACTCGCATCCCTCTTCCTTCAGTTTGCGTATGCCGGTGAGCGAGAACACTTGGAAGCCGCCGCTGTCGGTCAGTATCGGTCTGTCCCATGTGTTGAACTTATGCAGTCCGCCTGCCGCTTTCAGCACTTCGAGTCCAGGGCGCAGGTATAGGTGGTATGTATTGCCGAGGATTATCTGCGCCTTGACCTGTTCGCGCAGTTCGCTGAAATGTACGCCCTTGACGCTGCCGCACGTGCCCACGGGCATGAATATCGGCGTGCGTATCTGTCCGTGGGCCGTGGTTATCAGCCCCGTGCGTGCGTCGCTGGCGTTGTCGGTGTGTTGCAATTCGAAAAACATGTGCGCCTTTAGTCTTCAATGCTGAATGTTACGGGATTCTTAACTTTCTCGTCGGTTAGGGCGAAGTCCCACACTTCCTGTATGTTTTCTACGTAATGGAAATTCACGCCGTTGATGTATTCTTCCGAGATCTCTTCAATGTCTTTCCTGTTGTCCTTGCACATTACGATTTCCGTAATACCGGCGCGCTTGGCAGCGAGAATCTTTTCCTTGATTCCTCCTACGGGGAGCACCTTGCCGCGCAGCGTGATTTCGCCGGTCATTGCGGTTTTGGCGCGCACCTTGCGCTGCGTGAGGGCCGAGGCTATCGACGTGGCGATGGTTATGCCGGCCGACGGTCCGTCTTTCGGCGTGGCTCCTTCGGGCACGTGGATGTGGATGTTCCAGTGGTCAAATATTCGGTAGTCAATGCCCAAAGTGTCGGCGTGCGCCTTGACGTACTCGAGGGCAAGCACGGCCGACTCTTTCATCACGTCGCCGAGGTTGCCGGTAAGCGTCAGCTTAGAGCCTTTGCCCTTGCTGAGGCTTGTCTCGATGAAGAGTATCTCTCCGCCTACGCTTGTCCACGCAAGACCCGTCACCACTCCGGCGTACTCGTTGCCTTGGTAGATGTCGCGGTAGAATGGCGGATTGCCGAGCAGTTCTTTTATCTCCACGGGCGTTATCTTATAATAGGGCAGTGCGCCGTCTTTCGCCTTCATGAAGGCTAACTTGCGCAGGGCCTTGTTTATCTGCTTCTCAAGTTGGCGCACGCCGCTTTCGCGTGTGTACTGCTCTATTATCTTCTCGATGGCCTGCTTGGTGAATACTAATTTTTTCTCATCTGCCAGTCCCGTGTTCCCCTTTTCCTTCGGTATGAGGTGGCGGCGGGCTATCTCCACCTTTTCTTCCGTAATATATCCGCTGACTTCTATAAGCTCCATGCGGTCGAGCAGTGGGCGCGGTATCGAGCCGAGGTCGTTGGCCGTTGCTATGAAGAGCACTTTCGACAGGTCGTAGTCCACGTCGAGGTAGTTGTCGTGGAAGGCGAAGTTCTGCTCAGGGTCGAGCACTTCGAGCAGGGCCGACGCAGGGTCGCCGTTTATCGTGTTCTGTGTTACCTTGTCTATTTCGTCGAGTATGAACACGGGGTTCGACGAGCCTGCTTTCTGTATGCTCTTGATGATGCGGCCGGGCATGGCGCCGATGTACGTGCGGCGGTGTCCGCGGATCTCGGCTTCGTCGTGCACTCCGCCGAGCGAGATCCTCGCGTACTTGCGCTTCATCGCCGCGGCGATGCTCTTGCCTAAGCTCGTCTTGCCCACGCCCGGAGGGCCGTAGAGGCAGATTATGGGCGACTTAAGGTCTTTCCTAAGGCTGAGCACGGCCATGTATTCCAAGATGCGTTCCTTCACCTTCTTCATGCCGTAGTGGTCGCGGTCGAGCACTTTCTCTGCGCGTTTCAGGTTGAGGTCGTCCTGCGTGTAGCTCTCCCACGGCAGGCCCACCAGCGTCTGGAGGTAAGTCAGCTGTACGCTGAACTCGGGGCTTTGCGGGTTGAGTATGTCGAGCTTGTCAAGCTCCTTGTTGAACGTGGCTTCTATGTCCTCAGGCCATTTCTTTTTCTTCGCCTCGTCGAGCAGCTCCTTGCGCTCGGGGTAGCTCTCGCCGTTGCCCAGTTCTTCCTTTATGTTCTTTATTTGTTGCTGCAGGAAGTATTCGCGCTGCTGTTCGTCGATGTCCTCGCGCGTCTTCGTGCGTATGTCGTGCTTCAGTTCGAGCAGCTGCATTTCGCGGTGCAGTATCTTGAGCAGTTTGAAGAGGCGGTCCTTCATCGAGTTGGCCTTCAGCAGTTTTACTTTCTCGCCGACGTCGAAGGGTAGGCTCGTGCATACGAAGTTGAGCAGGATGACGGCGTTGTTGATGTTCTGCAGGGCGAACTGCGCCTCGTCGGGTATGTCGTCGTTCTTTTTTACGTAGTCGATGGTCACGTTGCGCAGGTCTTCGAGCGCGGCGGTGAATTCCTTGTCCTTATCGTCGGGGAATTTCTCCGGAGCCACTTCGACCACGCCTTTCAGGAACGGCGCCGTTGCCGTAACCGATGTCAGCCTGCAACGGCCCATGCCTTGCAGTATGACCGTGACCCCGGCCTGCTGGCCCGGCATTTCGAGCACCCGTATTATCTTTGCGTGTACGCCGTATTCATATAGTTGTTCCTTGCGCACGGGATTGTCCTCGTCGGCGTTCTTCTGGCAGAACACGGCGAAAGCCTGCTCGGGCGTCTCCTTGAGATAGTTGACGAGGCGGAGGCTCGACTCGCGGCCTATGAGCACCGGCGACACTACGCCGGGGAACAGCACCAGGTTGCGCGTGGCGAGGATGGGCAGTTCGCCGTCGGCGTTGCCCTCGAAAAGCTTGGTTATGTCTCCCTCGTAGTCTGCTATCATGGAAAATGCGCTGTTAGTTTCTCTTTTCATAAATCCTAAACTTGACACAAAAAGTTGCGTATTGGGCTGCAAATTTACTCATTTTAATCGACATAACGCCTTGGCGGCATGATTATTTTAGGTTAAATAAACAAGAGTAGGCACGATATCCGGCCGTCCGCGGTCTTTCAGTCGGCGTGTTCGTTGCGTATCGTAGGATTGAAACGGTGGCAGGCGCGCTTCTTGTTGCGGCCGGCTGACATGGGGGCGTGTCGGTCGCATGCCGTAAAACCGTAAGCTAAATGCCCGGATGTGCGTCGGTCGTTAATTCCCGACGGCCTTTCATGTTGTGGCCTGTCGGGGTTCGTGCGCTTATTGTGTGAAAATGAAAGGTGGTCTTTCATGCCGCGAAAGGCCATGTCTTGCAATGTGAAAGGCCATGTTTTGCAATGCGAAAGGTCATGTTTTGCAATGTGAAAGGTTGTGTGCCGCGTCGTAAAAAACTTTATCCTATCCGTCGTTGGTGTCTTTTTTGTTTGCATAAATGCGTCTCCGTTTTGCCGTACCGTCGGTTTTCTGTACTTTTGCACGTGCAAACAAACAGGATTTTCTTAATATGTCTGACGGTTTTACATTCAAGCGTTTCGTCGTGCGGCATGATAAGTGTGCGATGAAAGTAGGTACGGACGGCGTACTGTTGGGCGCATGGGCCGGCGGCGGACGGCGTGTCCTTGACGTAGGCACGGGGTCGGGGCTTATTGCGCTGATGATGGCCCAGCGCTTTCCCGACGCCGAGATTACGGCTGTCGACATTGAGCCGGGGGCGTGTGCGCAGGCCGTGGAGAACGTAGGGTGTTCTCCGTTCACCGGCAGGATAAGGGTTGAAGAGTCGTCGTTGCAGGATTTCCGCGGGGGAGAGTATGACGCGATAGTGTGCAATCCGCCGTTTTACCAAAACACCTTGAAGAGCAAGAACGCGGCGCGGACAATGGCGCGCAGTGCCGAGACCTTGCCTTTCGGCGACTTGTTCCGCCATGCTTCGCGGCTGTTGGCCGACGGCGGCGTGCTGTCGGTAGTAGTTCCCGATGCCGTACGCCGTGATTTTGACTGCGAAGCGGTTTTCGCCGGTTTGTATCCGATGCGTGCGTGCGGCGTAAGGACGGTGCCGCATAAGCCTGTGGGGCGTTGGCTTTTGGCTTACGGCAAACGGCCTGTAATGCGGGTGGACGAAAGTGTTGAATGCCTGAATACGGCCGATATGAAGCGTTCTGAATGGTATGCCGGGCTTACGGAGGATTTCTATTTGTGATGTTGTGATGTTGTAAGGTTGTAAGGTTTTGCGGTTATGAGGTTGTGAGGTTTTACGGTTATGTGTTTTTGCGGTTATACGGTAATGTTGGAAAAGCATCTTACAGCCTCACAACCTTACAACCGTATAACCTCATAACCATATAACCGCAAAACCTCACAACCTCACAACCTCACAACCGTATAACCTCATAACCCAACAACCCCACAACCCCACAACCGTAAATAATCAGAAGTCGATGGCGTTGCCGATGCATCCGTTGGGCATTTGTATGTGTATCATTGCGCATACGGTTGCAGCGATGTCGTTGATTGTCGTTTTTGCGTTTGTTTTTCCGGGAGAAACATTCCACCCCATGAGGATGAACGGAATGTGTGAGTCGTACGGATTCCATACGCCGTGCGTAGTGCCTCCGTCGATAACTTCTGATGCTACTTCGTAGTTCGCAGGGTTAAGGATTATCTGTATGTCGCCGCTGCGCAGGCGGTGGTATCCGTTGATGATCCTTTCGCGTATGGCCGACGGGATGGGTGCGTCGTTGGCGTGTTCGAGGTCTACGACGTAGGCGTATGCGGGATTTTGTTTCAGCCATTCCACGGCCGATTCCTTTACGTCGTCAATGTTGAGCGAAAGCGACCTTATGGCCTTACGGTCGAGGAACACTTTGTAGTTGCTGATGCATGCCACGAGCTTCTGCCGCGCCCCGAACTTTTGTTCCAGATAAGCGTTTAGCGCTTCGGCCGTTTTGTCCGCGACGAATCCGCCTGCCGGTATGCCGTGCTTTTGCAGCATTAGGATGTTGTTGGCCGCTCCGTGGTCGGCTGTCAGGAATACGAGATACTGCCCTTTGCCTACTTTCCTGTCAAGATAAGTGAACATGTCGGCAAGCCTTTTGTCGAGGTCGACGAAGATGTCGCGTATCTCGTTGCCGTGCGTGGCGTATTTATGGCCTACCTTGTCCGTGCAAGAAAAGCTTACGGTCAGCATGTCGGTTACGGCGTCTTGTCCCAGGGCTTCGCCTTCCACTGCGGCTTTTGCCATTTCAGCGGTTATCATGTTGCCGTAAGAAGAGTAAGAAATTTCCTTCTCGCTGCGCCCGCCGTATTTCTTGTTGAACGCCGACACCCATTCGGGCAGGCTTTGCATGTAGTATGAGCTTGTGATGAATGTTCCCGTAGAATAGTCTATCCAGTAGGCTCCGTCGGCGGAATGGCCGGCCGGCAGTATCGAGGCGCGGTCCTTAAGCGACACGCCTATTACCTTGGCCTTGAAGTCGGTGGCTATCTTCAGTTCGTCGCCGATGGTCGTGGCGAGCATGTTGCGCGGCGACATGCGTCCGGCCGCCGACGTGCCGCCTACGCTGTGTACGGTAGTGTCTTCGCAACAGTACGCCATCTTGCCGTCCTGCATGAAATCGTTGCCCGCTATGCCGTGTATCGACGGTACCGAACCGGTGAATATCGACGCATGGCCTACGGCTGTGACTGTGGGCACATAGTTTATCATTGTGTTCTCGCAGTTGTAGCCTTCGTCCATAAGTCTCTTGAAACCGCCTTCGCCGTAAAGTTCGTAATAACGGTAAAGGTAGTCCCAACGCATTTGGTCGACAACTATTCCGACGACCAACTTCGGCCTGTCTGCGCCCGTTGCCATGCTCTCGGCGCAACCCAGGCTTGCCATGGATACCGCCGCAAAGAGGATTTTCGTAATCAGTGATTTTTTTCCCATTATTGTCTGTTGTTGTTTACTGATTGCAAAAGTACTCTTTTTCTGTTGATTATAATAAGCAGCCACGCTTGTTGGGGCGAATCTTAACAGAATATTAATTTGTCGGGTTGTGAGGTTTTACGGTTATGGGGTCTTACGGTTGTGAGGTTTTTATGTTTATGAGGTTGACCTTCAAATATCCAACTTTGCAACCGTGAAAACATTGTAACCCGACAACCGTAAGACCCTGAAAAGATGTCCGCCTATTGTTAACGGCTTGTTCTTGAAACGAAATAACTTATTTGAACTTTTTCAGTTCCTCCATTGCCGGAAGGACTTTTCCCGTTTCGTTATCGAAAAGTCCACGGTTGATCCAGCTTTTGATGACAGGTTTGCCTGACTCGTTTTCCTCCGGAAACCACCAGAACAGGCCGATCGTGTTGTCGTGCTTGTTGAGCATGCCGACAAGCTCTTCAGTAAAGGCGCGTTGGCCTTCGACGCTGATAGGGTAGTGGTCGCCGTAATGGTTGGGGTCCGGTTCCCATTTGTCGTTCTTGTGTGAATAATAGAACGCCGTCTCTACTATCATTACCGGCTTGTTGAATTCGGTCTTGATGCTGTCGAGAACGGTGTCGAGATGCTTTACCGTGCCGTGCCACATCGGGTAGTAGCTCAGCCCGATTATGTCGTAATCGAGTTTACCCTTTGCCAGCTTGTCATAATATTCTTGTGTCGCGTTCCAGTCTTGCGCGTGTTCCGTGTGGATTATGATGCGCGCCTCGGGACATGCCTCGCGGCAAGCCTTGGCTCCGGCCTTGAGGAATGCGAGAAGCGTATCCCAATTGTCGCTTTTTGAAGGATCAACCTTGCCTGTCGGCCATAGCGTGCCGAATGTTATCTCGTTGCCTACTTGTATGAAGTCAGGCGCGGCTCCTGCGGCTTTCAACGCCGTCAGGCTTTTCAGCGTGTGCGCATAGACCGAGTCGGCGAGCATTCTTGCCTGTTCGTCGTGGCTTTTGCCTTTTATCGCTTCGGCCCATGCGTGTGGAATGTATTGCTTACCCGGGTCGGCCCATGTGTCTGAATAGTGGAAATCCAACATCAGCTTGAATCCGTGTTCCTTGATTTGCTTGCATAGCCCCGTTACGTAGGCGAGGTCTTGGCATACGCCTTCGTCCTTATTTGCTTGCGGGGCGTTTTCCGGGTCGACGAACAGGCGTACGCGCATGGCATTCCAGCCCGATTCCTTGAAGATTTTATACGGACATTGGCTTTCTCCGTTTTCATTCTTGAAGACGGTGCCGTTCTTTTCGTATGTCGGAAGCAGTGAAATGTCTCCGCCTAAATATTTTTGGGCGTAGCCGTAAGTACAAGCAGCTAATGCCGATAAAAAGATAATAATTGTTTTTTTCATGATAATTTAATTGTTTATAGGTTTTATTGCCTTATTGTTACCTTAAGACTATGCCTGTGAACATTCGTCCTGACCGAGTGCCGAGTCTGCGCGCCGAAAAATAGTCAGTGTAACTGTTAAATGTGCAAATTCCCGATACGGTTATATTGCAGTCGTGTAGTCCTGCGGCTGTCAGTTGTAGCCGGTTGCATTCTTTCAGGTCGATATGCCATTTGTCCTTATGCCGGCTGATGGCGTTCATGTCGAAGCCGGCAGAGACAAATTCGTCGTACACCTCGTTGCCGACTTCAAAAGCTTCCAATGATATGGCCGGACCGATTACGGCATGCAGCCGGTCGGGACGTGAGCCGTAAGACATCCGCATTGACGCGACGGCTTTCAATGCTATCCGTTTTACGGTTCCGCGCCATCCTGCGTGTACGGCGGCTGAGGCGTGGTGCTCGGTATCGTAGATTATTATTGGCACGCAGTCGGCCGTTGACACTCCGATGCAGATGTTTTTAACGTTTGTGGTTAAAGCGTCGACTCCTTCGAGTATCATTGCCTTTACCTGTTGCGGCAATGAAAGGAAGTCGCGTCCAATCTGTCTTACCTCGTCGCCGTGGGTCTGATGCGGCATAATGATGTTGCCTTTCTCAACGTTAAGCTCTCGGCTGAGTATGTCGAGGTTTTTATTGATGCATGTTTCGTCGTCGCCGCAGAAGCGGTTGATGTTGAATTTGCCGTATGCGCCTTGGCTTACACCGCCGTGGCGTGTCGTATTGAATACCGTTACGGCTGGAGCCGGATTGTAGTAATCCATGTTTTTGTTAGCGGTTACATTGTCGGTCTTTCATAATTGGGTTGTTTTATGAATAAAAAGCGGTGAGTCTCGTTATTCAAATAACCCAATTATGGAAAGGAAATCATTGGTTTTCGTCAAAGTCTTCTATGTATTCAATTTCGTCTTCGTCGATGAACTCGATTTCGTCCTCGCCTTCCTTGCGCAGTTCTTCAGGCAGGGTGCCGAGATCCTTGTCGCGGTGTACGAGCGTGTCCTCCGACGTTATTTCTTTCAGTTTGTTGCTTTCGCTGTTCAGTTCACGCCAAAGTATGTCTTTCAGTTCGTTCAGGCCCTGGCCTGTAACAGCTGATATAAATACGACGGGAATGTCGCCTGGGGTCGTTTCCTTTAGCATTTCTATCAGTTCCTCGTCTAAAAGGTCGCACTTCGTTACGGCCAGCACACGGTGCTTGTCGAGCATTTCCGGATTGAAATTCTTCAGCTCGCCCAATAATATTTCATATTCTTTCTTTATGTCCTCAGTGTCTCCGGGGACCATGAACAACAGCAGTGAGTTGCGTTCGATATGACGTAAAAAGCGGAGCCCGAGACCTTTGCCTTCGCTTGCGCCTTCAATGATGCCCGGAATGTCGGCCATTACGAACGATTGGCGGTCGTGGTAGCTTACAATCCCCAACGACGGTTCGAGTGTGGTGAAAGGGTAGTTGGCTATTTTCGGGCGTGCGCTTGACAGTGCTGAAAGCAACGTGCTTTTGCCTGCGTTGGGGAATCCAACCAAGCCGACGTCGGCGAGGAGCTTTAATTCGAGTATCACCGTCATCTCCTCCATCGGCTCGCCGGGTTGCGCGAAGCGTGGGGCTTGGTTTGTGGCAGTGCGGAACTGGTAGTTGCCAAGACCGCCGCGCCCTCCTTTCAGGAGCATTACCGTCTGCCCGTCGTATGTGACGTCGCAAACGTATTTGCCCGTTTCAGCGTCGTAGACGACCGTACCGCACGGAACGTCGATATAAACGTCTTTACCGTCGGTGCCGTGGCATTTGTCTTTGCCGCCGTTGCCTCCATGCTCGGCGAATATGTGCCGTTGGTATTTCAGGTGTAATAAGGTCCAGTAATTGTGGTTGCCGCGTAGGTAAACGCTTCCTCCTTTGCCGCCGTCGCCGCCGTCGGGGCCGCCGTTTGGTTGGTATTTTGCGTGGCGCAAGTGCATTGAGCCTCGTCCTCCTTTGCCTGAGCGGCAATAAATTTTCACATAGTCAACAAAATTTGATTCGGGCATAAGATTGGGAGTTAAAGGTTGGGTTAAGTGGAAAGAATTAAGAGCTATGGATTAAGTTGATGATGGTTGTTGCAGAATAAGAGACCTTTTTCTTAATCCTTAACTCTTAATTCCTAAATCATTTAAATGTTGTCGATAACGTCGCAGATGTCGGCAAAGATACGGTCGAGTTCGCCTAAACCGTCGATATGGTGGTGCAGGCCCTCTTTTTTATACCATTCTATCAGCGGAGACGTTTGGTTATGGTAAACGTTGAGGCGTTTTTTGATGGTTTCCTCGTTGTCGTCAGAGCGTCCGCATTCTTGTCCTCGTTTTATAAGGCGTTTCATAAGTTCGTCCTCGGGTACGTCAAGCTCGATCATGGCAGCAATTTTGTGCCCGCGTTCGTCGAGCATGCTCTTCAATGCCTCGGCCTGCGGAATCGTACGGGGGAAACCGTCGAAGATGACACCTTCGTGCTCTTTGCCGAATCCGTCGTAAACATTGGCCAGGATGTCGATCATGAGTTCGTCGGGTATCAGCTGGCCGTTGTCGATATACTGTTTTGCGGTATAGCCGAGTTCTGTGCCGTTCTTGATTTCGTTGCGGAGTACGTCGCCCGTGGAAATATGGCCGAAACCATATTTCTTGATCATCAAATCGCTTTGCGTGCCTTTACCTGAACCAGGCGCGCCGAAAATAACAATATTCTTCATTTTCAATAATTAGTGATAAAATGTATAAGAAGTTACTCTTCAACCAGAGTATAAATGTCTCGTAAATTACGCCCTTGTTGGTCGTAGTCAAGGCCATAGCCTACAATGAAGTCGTTGGGTATTTCCATGGCTGCGTATTCCACGTCCAGGTCGATTGTCAATTTCTCAGGTTTCATCAGCAGCGTGCAGATGTGTATTGATTCAGGATTGCGCGTGCCTAACGTCTCAAGCATCCGTTTCATGGTAAGTCCTGATTCAATAATGTCTTCGACTATGATGACAGTACGGCCTGAAATGTCCTCGTTGATGCCTATCACTTCCTTTATAGTTCCGGTCGACATCGTGCCTTGGTATGATGCTAGTTTGACAAAAGACACCTCGCACGGTATTGTGATCATCCTTAAAAGGTCGGCCGCGAAAATAAACGAACCGTTGAGAACGGCTAAGAACAATGGGTTCTTGCCTGCCATGTCTTTGTTTATCTTGTCGGCCACTGCCTTCACCCTGCTTAATATTTCGTTTTCAGAGTATGAAATCCTGAAAGTCTTGTCGTGGATTTTTATTGTCTGCATGATGCTTTTTTGATATTTTGGCACAAAATTACTAAAAATATGCCGAACTTTGCCAAGTGATTAGCATTTATTTTGTATTTTTGCACTGATGAAGATTTTTACAGGAGCTCAGATACATGAGCTTGACAAATACACTATAGAGCACGAGCCGGTAAATTCGATAGACTTGATGGAACGTGCGGCAAAAGCGATAACACGCTCTATAACGGGAACGTGGAGTAGTGACGTGCCGGTTGTTGTTTTTGCCGGTCCAGGCAACAACGGCGGCGATGCGTTGGCTGTGTCAAGGATGCTGGCCGAACGGGGGTATTCGGTAAATGTTTATTTGTTCAATATCAACGGATCTTTATCTGAAGATTGTGCGGCTAACAAGGAACGGATAAATGCATGTAAGTCAATAAAGGCTTTTACCGAAGTTACGAACGAGTTTGACCCACCAAAGCTGGACAGTGGTATGTTGGTCGTAGACGGACTGTTCGGCTCCGGGTTAAACAAACCGTTGGCGGGCGGTTTCGCCTCATTGGTGAAATACATCAATCAGTCGGCGGCTACGGTTGTGAGCATCGATGTGCCGTCAGGACTGATGACCGAGGATAATACCTATAATGTAAGGGCGAATATTATCAGGGCTGATGTTACGCTGACATTGCAACAAAAAAAACTGTCGTTCCTATTTGCCGAGAATCAGAATAACATCGGTGAGTTGAGAATCCTGAATATAGGGTTGAGTCCCGAGGGCATGGATGCGCTGCCGACCCGTTACCATGTCATTGAAAAAGGCGACCTGCAGCCGCGCTTGTTGCGCCGTGGGGATTTCGCCCATAAGGGTGAGATGGGTAACGCCCTTATTATAGCGGGCAGTTACGGCATGGCCGGTGCAGCGGTTCTTGCTACTAAGGCTTGTTTGAGGTGCGGTGTCGGGAAAGTGACGGTTTGCACCCCGCGTCGTAATAATGACATAATACAGGTTTCCGTTCCTGAAGCCGTGATGTGTCTTGACGGGGATGATAAATGTTTTTCAGAAGCTGTCGAGGCTTCTGGTTTCGATGCCTTGGCTATAGGGCCTGGACTTGGACAGGATGAAAGTACCGCCATAGCCATGATAACCCAGATAAGGCGTACCCAGGCGCCTATCGTGATTGACGCTGACGGGTTAAATATTTTGTCCAACCATCGTGCGTGGCTTCAGCAACTTCCTAAAGGTATAATAATGACACCTCATCCTAAAGAGTTCGAGCGTTTGGCCGGTAATCGTTTCACTGACAGCTATGAGCGCTTGGACAACGCCCGCGATATGGCTGAGCATTTGCAGGCTTACATATTATTGAAAGGGCATAATTCCGCATTGTGCATGCCTGACGGAAATATTGTTTTTAACACGACGGGCAATGCCGGCATGGCTACGGCTGGGAGCGGCGACGTGCTTACGGGTATAATAACGGGACTGCTGGCCAGGGGGTACAAACAGTCTGACGCATGTATGCTTGGTATGTATTTGCACGGACTTGCGGGTGATTTGGCCGCTGAAGAAATTGGCATGGAATGCCTTGTGGCCAGCGATATTGTCAAGTATTTGCCGCAAGCTTTCAAGAAAATGGAACGTTGAGACTTGATTTTTGCCTAATATGAACAGACAAAATAAGAAAAAGACATGAAGAACTTTGTTTTTGCTTCCTTGTTGCTGGTGTCATTTGCTTCGGCTTCTTTTGCGCAGAAGGGCAAGGGCGTGGCCGAGGGCACAGGGTATTATCTTCCACGTACGGAATTGCGCTTTACGGTAAAGATAGAGAAAACCTCGTACACACCGGGCGAATTTGCCAAATATGCGGAGAAGTACATGAAACTTACCGACGTTCAGGCTAATCCGTCGGTCGCATATCGGATATTGGGTATCGACGTCAATTCGGAAGGAGAGCGTGATACGTCGAAATATTATATTCTTCCTGCTGATTCAAAGCGTAATATACGTTCCGTGCGTCTTGACGAGAACGGTGTGTTGCTTGCCGTGAATGCCGAACCAAGGGAGATAGAGGCTCCCGTTACATTTAAGGCTGCGCCGAAACCGGTGCCGCTCGATCCACACGAGTATATGAACGAGGACATTCTCGCCGCTGGAAGCATGGCGAAGATGGCCGAGCTTTGCGCGCTTGAAATATACGACATACGTGACAGCAAGAGCATGCTGAGCAAAGGGCAGGCTGACTTCATGCCTAAGGACGGCGAGCAGTTGCGTATAATGCTTGATAATCTTGATTTGCATGAAAAAGCTTTGATGCAATTGTTTGCCGGAGTTACTGTTAAGGACACTACGGAAGCTGTTGTCAGGTTTGTTCCTACCAAAACAGCGGATAAGCTGTTGCTGTTCCGGTTTTCTAAAAGGTTGGGCATAACCGATGCCGATGATCTTGGCGGCAATCCTTATTATGTAAGCGTTGAAGACAAACATGTGATGCCGTCGATACAAGACGGGTTGCTTAGTCAAAAAAAGGCGAAAAACAACGGCGGATTGTATGTCAACATGCCGGGGAAGATAAAAGTTACATTGTTTAATGGTAATGAGGAGTGGATAGCTTACGAGCTTTATGCCGCGCAGTTCGGCGAGACTGTTGCGCTGGATGAAGGGTTGTTTGGAAAGAACATTTTTACGAAAGTGGTGCTCAATCCGGTAACCGGTAATTTGGAAAGCATCGATATTGAAGACATCAAGAAATAAGCAACGGTGTTGGTATTCTTTATAGGTTAATAAGAGTGTGGCATGTCCGTGTCACACTTTTTTGTGAATAATGATTAAAAACGGATTCTTTTGTGCAATGTTTGGCGTTTGTGGTGATTTTATTGTTGAAAGAAAACAACAATGTGATTAGGAATATAAATTATGAAAGCGATGAAATTTTTTATCAGTCTGGCTGTGGCCGTCACGTCCGTTTTCACGTTTACCGCGTGCGACGACGATTCGTATGTTTATTATTATCCGCCGTCGCCCAATGCTTTGGTAACGGTCAAGCCTTTGGATGACGGCAGTTTTTATATGCAGCTCGACGACAGTGAGGTTGTGTATCCGTATAACATGAAGAAGTCTCCGTTCGGCGACAAGGAGGTAAGGGCGTTGGCCAGCCTGACAAGAGTTAGGCTTGACGGGGGCGACGCGCCTGATGCCGACGCCGTTAGCCTGGTTAATGTGAATTGGATTGACAGCATCCTTACGAAAAGCGCAGTGCCTTATCCAGCCGACGGGGATGTAGCGGAATACGGTGACGACCCGATAGAGATAGTAAGGGATTGGGTGAATATTGCGGAAGACGGTTATCTTACCTTGCGTTTCCGCACGCGTTGGGGGACTGATGGCACGGTTCATTACGTAAACCTTCTTTCCGGCGTGAATCCCGAGGACCCCTACGAGGTGGAGTTCAGGCACAATGCAAACGGCGATGTCGATGGTTTTGCCGGCGACGCATTGGTGGCTTTTGGACTTGGCGGCTTGCCCGACACTGAGGGCAAGACCGTGAAGTTGACTCTTAAGTACAAGTCGTACAGCGGCGAGAAGTCGATACAGTTCGACTATTGCAGCAGGAAGTCAACCACCGTGGCAACCGGGCAAGTTGAAAGGGCGGTGTGTTCGTCGCGCGTAAAATAGTTTTGTTGACATGATGATTAGATAAGTTAATCTGTGAAAGGCCGTGCCTTGCTTCAGGGCCGGCCTTTTATCCTAAATCGGTCATTAAGCTTCGATGGTGTGTCAAAATGGAGTTAACGTGTGTTAGACGCTTCGCGCCGGAGTTGTCGGGAGTTGACGGACAAATGCCAAGTTGTTGGAATCCAAGACGTTGCCCGTTAACTTCGGCGGGTGAAACTGGTCTGACTCCCGTTGGCTCCTGATAACTTCTTAATTTTGGTACACTTCCGGAAAGTAAGTAGAATACGTCGTTTTTCAGTTTTTTACGGTCTGATGACCGATTGGGGTTTTATTTTTGTTGATGGATGATTACGGAAAATACGGTGACGACCGCCTTGTAAAACTTGCCGCCGAAGGCGACGGCAGGGCGATGAAGGAGGTTTATGACAGGTATGTTGAATATCTGTCAGCCGTATGCGCACGTTATATTTCCGACGGCAACGACCGTAAGGACGTGCTTCAAGAGTGTTTCGTGAGGATTTTCACGTCGCTTGGCAGGTTCCGTTTCCGTGGCGAAGGCTCTTTGAGAGCGTGGATGATAAGGATTGTAGTGAATGAGTCTTTAAGGTTTCTGAAGAAAACAGCGTCGTACGATTTTATTGATTATGAGCCAAGCCTGCCCGATGTGCCTGAAGAGCCTGAGGTTGACGGCATTCCCGACGATGTCGTCAACGACATGATATTGTCGTTGCCTCCGGGTTATCGGATGGTGTTCAATCTTTATGTATTCGGGAAAAAGAGCCATAAGGAGATAGCTAAGATGTTGAATATAGGCGAAAGCTCGTCGGCTTCACAGTTGTCAAGGGCGAAGACGCTTCTAGCCAAGCGTGTTAAGGAATATAAAGCAACCCATAAAAACGATTAATGTCATGGAAAAACATTGGATGGAAATTCTTAGGAAACGTTTTGCCGACAGGAAAGTAGCTCCGCCTGACGGCCTGTGGCAGGGCATTCAAGAAGCCATGTCGGCCAGGAACGCTTTTGCGGGACGACGCGGCATAGTGCGCAGGCGTTATTTCTCGTCCGTATTGTCGCGTCGTATTGTTGCCGTTGCCGCATGTCTTGCCGTGTTGTTGGGTGCCGGCTGGCTTATCATGCGTTATTCGGTAACATTGCCTTATGCCCCTGGGGCGGGGAGGCCTGTCGCCGCGGTTGTCGGGTCAGGCAAGCCCGTTTCCGGGCGTGGATGCGTTGGCGTGGAGAAGCGTGCTGGATGTCAAACCGTATTTCGCCGTAGTTCGGCTGTTGCGTCCGCTGACACCGTATGTCCTGATTTTTCAAGCCCTGAACCATCCGTTCGGCCTGTCGTGGCTGAAGCAGCTGGTGATACGTCGGTCGTTAATCCGCAGGCAGACGACGGAACGCCGGTGCGGAGCGTCGTCGTAAGGCAGCGTCCGTCCGACGGAAAAGTTCACGGCTGTGTAAAGAGGGCGGGGCGGCTCTTGGCTTCGTCCGACGTGAATGTAGGCCGTGGAAAAAATCTCGCCGTTTCGGTTTTCGGTGGAGGTATGGCTTCTTTTGGCAATTCCTCAGGTAACGGCGGCGTTGCGCTTATGTCGTCGAATTACGTTCAAGATGATGTGTTGTACGGTGCGGTGAATAAGGATGCCATGCTGTTGTCGGCCTACGCCGACAGTCCCGAGCCCTCCGAGGTTAGGGTCAGGCACCGTCAGCCGGTAAAGCTTGGCATGTCTGTCAGGCTTAAGCTGACTGACCGCTTGGGCCTGGAGACCGGCCTTAATTATTCTTATCACTCGTCTGACATTGCCTCGGGTGATGAGTCCGGAGGATATGACACTGACCAGAAACTGCATTTCATGGGCATACCCCTTGTGGCTAATTTTTATGTTTGGAGTAAAAAGAACGTTGAAGTATATGCTTCGGCGGGCGGGGCTGTCGAGTTTTGCGTGTCGGGAGAATCCCATACCGATTATATGTCGGGTAATGTCGTAGTCAGGAGCGTTGACGGTGATTTGTGCGACCGCCGGCCGCAATGGTCGGTTAACGCCTCGGCCGGCGTGCAATACAACTTCAACGACATTGTCGGTGTTTACGCTGAGCCGGGCGTCGGTTATTATTTTGACAACGGCAGCAGCATCAATACTATATATAAGGAGAAGCCTTTCTGTTTCAATCTTAACGTTGGTTTCAGGTTTACGATAAGGTAAGTTTAGATAAGTTTTTTAAATAATGTTTACGGTAATTATAATAATGTTTCTCGGCATAGCCGTAGGTTGGCTGTCAAAAGGGCGGGCTTCGGCTTATATACGTCGTCTTATAACATTCCTTATATGGGTGCTTTTGTTCTTGCTTGGTGTCGAGGTCGGTACCGATCCCGATGTGACGGGAGCCTTGGGCGGTCTTGGCGTCGAGGCGTTCGTGCTTGCGGTGGCCGGCGTATTGGGAAGTTCCGTTTTGTCATGGGTGCTTTATAAGTTCGTCATGCGCGGTCGGTGACTTTCTCGTTGCGCCGTTCCACTGATGCGCTTCCACGTATAGTTGTGCCCTGGATGCAGCCGTGTGTTTTTCAGATGTTTGTAAAAAAAACAATCCTTATACCGAACTCACGTGGGGTTAAAGTTTCGATATTAGCATGAAAGATAGTATTGTCATAGTTGGTTTTTTCGTCCTTGGTGTCACGGCCGGGGTGTTCGGTTTCGTGCCCGGGCGTTTCCTCTGCGGCACGGATGTCAGTTTTTATGCCCTTTGCGCCCTGATGTTTTTCGTCGGGATGAGTGTCGGCGGTGATTCAACCGTGTTGAAAAGCCTCAGGACCGTCAATCCTCGGCTCCTTTTATTGCCCTTGGTTACAATCGTGGGCACACTCTCGGCCGTGTCGATAGTCAGTGTCTTTTTCCCTAAGCACGGGGTGGCCGGTTGTTTGGCCGTCGGTTCCGGTTTCGGCTATTATTCGCTTTCCAGTGTTTTTATAACAGAATATCGCGGGGCCGAACTTGGTACGGTGGCTTTGTTGTCCAACATATCGCGTGAAATTGTCACTTTGCTTTGCGCCCCGTTGCTTGCCCGTTGGTTTGGCAGGCTTGCGCCGATATCGTCCGGCGGCGCGACTACGATGGACACCACTTTGCCTGTAATAGCCCGCGTGTCCGGTTCAGAGTATGTAGTATTGTCTGTTTTTCATGGCTTCTTAGTCGATTTCAGCGTGCCGTTTCTCGTAACTTTTTTCTGCACGTTGTAAAGTGCTGACTGCCAACCGTTTTCATTAATGATTTTAAAAGGCCGTGTTTTAGGATGTCAAACATGGCCTTTTATCGTGTCAAACGCAACCTTTTATCATCTAAAACATAACCTTATAACCTCATAACCGTAAAACCTTATAATCGCACAACCACACAACCTTATAACCCCACAACCTCATAACCGAAAAAAAATATTGAATATCCGCAATTTACCCGATTCCACTTAATATTCCATCCTCATTCAAGCAACAAGACATTTTGTCATTCCGGGCCGGGACCCGGAATCCAGTGTAAACACCCAAGTATTTCATGGTTTGTACACTTATGCATTATGAATTATGCATTAAGTGTAAACACCCAAGTCTTTCCATGTTTGCATACTGGATTCCGGGTCCCGGCCCGGAATGACAAAATGCCTTGTTGCTTGAATGAGGATGGAATATTAAGTGGAATCGGGTAAATTGCGGATATTCAGAAAAAAATCAACAAAAGTCACGATTTTCTTTGTCAAAACCGATTTTCCCATTATCTTTGCCACCGTTTTAGCACGATTACCGTCCTAAAACGGAAACCGGCATACATGACGTTCCCACGGTGGGAACGCCGATGCCCGACGAGACAGCCGATGACGCAATACGTACACATACCATCCACGCAAAGGCCGGCGCCTACAGACGCACGCCGCAGCGTGTAAGAATATTTGCGGAAAAACGGCCGAAAACTTGCGTATGTGCGGATTTTGTATATACACACAGGCTTCTCGCGCGTTAATATAAAAAGAAATATCTGTAAAACAGCGGCTTACACGCCTTTTTATTCTCCGCGTAAGGCCGGAATACTCGTTTTTAACTTACTTTCAACACTTCAACCCCTCCGTGCGCATGCCGGCACCGCCGCGTGCGCAACGCCTCCGCGTCCTTATCCGGCCGCGCCTTGCCGCGCCGTGCCTTGCCGCGGAGGATTGC
>CALUIJ010000067.1 GCA_944320675.1 uncultured Prevotella sp. | reverse complement strand
TATTCCTCGTGCGTACAAAGGAGGGAGCTACGATGAAGGATTTGCTCCATTCGCTCAGTCTCGGAACTAATGTTTCAGCCTGCCTGATAGCCGTTGCCACGTTCGTAATACTTTATTTACTCCAAATTGAGAATTGGATTGGAGTGTCGTTCTCCGTAATCAGCGGTCTTGCGGCAGGGGTTATAATCGGCGCGGCCACTGAGTATTACACCAGCCAGAGCTACAAACCGACGAAGAGTATAGCCAAATCGTCGGAAACGGGGTCGGCAACGGTGATAATAAAAGGCATAGGCACGGGTATGATTTCAACGATGGTGCCCGTCGTTACGATTTCGGTAGCTATTATCGCAAGCTACCTTTGCGCCAACGGCTTTGACATGTCGATGAGTTCAGACAGTATTTCAAAGGGACTTTACGGTATCGGCATCGCGGCCGTAGGCATGCTCTCGACGCTCGGCATAACGCTTGCCACCGACGCTTACGGCCCGATAGCCGACAATGCCGGCGGCAACGCCGAGATGAGCGGGCTCGACCCGGAGGTGCGCAAGCGCACCGACGCCCTCGACGCCCTCGGCAACACTACCGCCGCCACGGGCAAGGGCTTCGCCATAGGCAGTGCGGCGCTTACTGCGCTGGCCCTTCTTGCTTCATACATCGAGGAGATAAAGATCAACATGGTAAGGGCGGTGAACGGGGGCGCGACGTTTATCGACAACGTTGGCGAAACGTTCAACCCGACGAATGCCGGACTGCTCGACATGATAGACTTCTTCCAGGTGAACCTTATGAACCCCAACGTGCTCGTCGGCGTGTTCGTAGGAGCGATGGCGGCGTTCATGTTCAGCGGAATAACAATGGGAGCTGTAGGGCGCGCGGCCGGCTCTATGGTCGAGGAAGTGCGCCGCCAGTTCCGTGAGATAAAAGGCATACTTCAAGGCGAAGCCACACCCGACTACGACCGTTGCATAAAGATTTCCACACGCTCGGCCCTGCGCGAAATGATTCTTCCGTCGCTTCTTGCGATAGCAATCCCTGTTGTCGTCGGGATGATTCTCGGCGTGGCAGGAGTCCTCGGCCTGCTTGTCGGCGGCATGTCGACGGGCTTTACGCTGGCCGTATTTATGGCTAACGCCGGCGGAGCGTGGGACAACGCAAAGAAAATGATAGAGGAAGGCAATTTCGGCGGCAAGGGTTCGCCGTGCCATAAGGCGGCCGTCGTGGGCGACACCGTGGGCGATCCGTTTAAGGACACGTCGGGGCCGTCGCTCAACATACTTATCAAGTTGATGTCGATGGTCAGCATAGTGATGGCCGGACTAACTGTCGCGATGATTTGACGAGGGGTATCATAATTCCGGAGTTATCGTAGTTAACAAGAGTCAGGCTCGTTTCACCCATCGGAGTTAACGGACAATGCCATAACGTCGTAACAACTTGGCATTCGTCCGTTAACTCCTTTTTATACACCCTTGTTTGAGTTTGCTCCACCGTTTGCATGGCGGTACGGACGTATTCTGAATGGAATGTATGTAGGAAGCGTTGTCGGCCGCATAAAAAATTATATAGGTTCACCATTCGCATTGATGTTGCATAAATGGTTGAACCTATATAAAACAAAAATTGATTGTCTCACGACAACCAATCTTTTTATTAACCTTAATAATCTAATACCATGAAAAACACAGTGCAAAGGTACGAATTAATTCCATACTTGCAAAATATTTCCATGGAAAATCATCAATCGTAACATATTTTAAAGCATTTGCCGTCCCATTTAAAAGATTTTTGCCGAATTATTGCTTCAACGTTGCTTTTTACCTCTTTTGTGGTGAACGGCACGTTGACGTTGTACACGATCATGTCGCCTCCGTCGGGAATGTCGGCGCTTACCGTTACAGGCTCGATATAGTTGCGCAGTTCGTTGAAGCGCGCCTCGCTTATGCTGTCGGGCCGTTGGGTCATCATGTCGAGCACGGCGTCGGCATCGCGCATGTCGGGCAGGTTGAAGCGTGAGTCAATCCGCTTCCATTCCGTCGTGTAGAAGTCCACCCGGCTTTCGGGCAGCGGCGTCTTGATCGTCCTTACTAGGCAGACTATCTGCGTGCTGTCGCCTACGGGCAGCAGCTTTATAAGCATGAGCGCGCCCTCGCTAAGGTCGAGTTTGGCGAAGTCGTCGTTGATAGTCGTTACGGTGCTTGTGCCGTTCAGCTCGTTCTTTATCTTCACGGTGTCGTTGTCGATGGTGAATTTGCCCATCTCTTCCAGTTGGCTGTCGCTTATGTATGGCAACAGTTCCCTGGGCATCGTGTCCAACAGGCTTGCGGCCGTTGTCTGCGCCGTGGCCGTGGCGATGCACATTGCCAGGCAGATGATAGTGGTTGTTAACGTTCTCATATTATAGGTTTAGGTGCTTTTTCTGATTCTGTCAAAATGCCGTTGCCGGCCTTAATCCGGCTCCGTGCTTTACTGTTTGTCGCTTTTTCTGTCTGCAATATTACAATTTTATTTTGACACTACCAAATTAAGCCGCTGTTAAAAACAAATGTATGCATGATTTCCTCTTAACCAGAATCGGTTATTAAGCATCGGTATTATTTCCCGTTCGTGCCTTACGGCTATGTTTCCCATAGTTCAGCCGGTTGCCAGGCCTGCCGCATGCCCTTGCGGCGTTGCCTGCGGTCAGGCGGTGTTGCCACGGTGTCGCCGATTCCCGCGTTTTGCTTACACATTGATTTCGCTTGACGTTCCCAGGCTGCGTTTTACTGTAATTAAAATCCTTCGGCCGTGAAAAACGCGGAATTTAACGTGCAAACATAAAGCGTTGTGTGTCAGCGTGATGGCGCAGCTGAAGATGAAAGTGTGCAATCCGCAGCCCGCCGCCGGCCGGTTAAAAGCCTTAAAACGGCCGTTTTTCATGCGTATTCCGGCCGTTTCTGAATGTAAACCGTAGTTTTTACCAATCCCAAAGGCTGCCTTTTACAGCGTAAAAAGCCGTGTTTTGTCCGGCAATATCTTACGCTCGGTGTCCGTTCGGGACGGTTTGCGGTGGTAAAGACCGTTTTCAGTGCCATACCGTTTTCCTGTTTACGCTGCCAAGGCGGTGGTTTCCACAATGACAGTATGGCATGCGTTCAGCCTTGTCCGCTTACAAAAAGAAAGACGGCCCGCTTGGTGAATATCCGCAATCGGCCTAAAACATACTCAGCCGTTCATAAGGAGCCGGTCGCATTTATGATTAGGCTTGTGACGTTTTGTGTCAATTTTTTATTTTATCCTGCTTTATTGTCGGTAATCCGAAAGTATTTTAGTATTTTTGCAAGCGGAAAGTGTAAGAAGAATCAGGAAATATTATTTTGGGCAAATGAGACCAACCGCCATATTGCTTCTCCACTGTCCCGACAAGCGCGGGATTATAACGGAGATAACAAAATTCATTACCGACAACAACGGTAACATCGTCTACCTTGACCAGTACGTAGACCGTCGTGACGGCGTGTTCTTCATGAGGCTGGAGTGGGAGCTGGAGGGATTCGTCATACCGCGCGAAAAGCTGAAAGACTATTTCCAGACGCTTTACGCCACACGTTACGGAATGACGTTCAACCTGTATTTCAACGACGTGAAGCCGCGCATGGCCATATTCGTCAGCAAGATGAGCCATTGCCTTTACGACCTGCTGGCGCGCTATAAGGCCGGCGAGTGGAACGTGGAGATACCTTGTATAATAAGCAACCACGAGGACTTGCGCTACGTGGCCGACCAGTTCGGCATTCCTTATCACGTATGGTCGATAAACAAGGACCACTCTAACAAGGACGAGGTGGAACGGGCGGAAATGGAACTGCTTGAAAGGGAGAAGGTGACGTTCATCGTGCTGGCGCGCTACATGCAGATAATCAGCGAACGGATGATAAGCGCCTATCCCCACCACATAATAAACATACACCACTCGTTCCTGCCGGCATTCATCGGGGCCAGGCCTTACCACCAGGCGTGGGAGCGCGGGGTGAAGATAGTAGGGGCTACGAGCCATTACGTGACAATGGAGCTTGACGCAGGCCCGATAATCGAGCAGGACGTTGTGAGGATTACCCACAAGGATACGCCCGAGAGCCTCGTGCTCAAGGGACGCGACTTGGAGAAGATTGTGCTCAGCCGTGCCGTAACGAAGCATATCGAGCGCAAGATACTGACGTACAACAATAAGACGATAATATTCAGTTAAGGTGAAAGGGTGAGAAGGTGAAAAGATGAGAAGGTGAAAGGGTGAAAAGGTGGAAAGGTGAGGAAAATAAACCGACAATGCATTTCTCCTTTACTCCTTATACTCCTCTACTTCTTTACTCCTTAAAAAAAGAAAAAACATGGACGTAGCAGTCATTAAATACAATGCAGGCAATGTGTACAGCGTGATAAACGCCTTGCGCAGGTTGGGCGTAGAACCAGTGTACACCGATGACGCCGGGACGATAATGTCGGCCGACAAGGTGGTTTTCCCCGGACAGGGCGAGGCCGCAGGCACAATGGATTATCTGCGCCGTAAGGGACTCGACACGGTTATAAAGCGTCTCACGCAGCCCGTGCTCGGCATCTGCATAGGGCAACAGCTGCTGTGCCGCCATTCGGAAGAGGGCGACACCGACTGCCTCGGCGTGTTCGACGCCGACGTGTTGCGGTTCAGGCCGTCGCGCCATGAGGACAAGGTCCCGGCCATGGGCTGGAATGCGCTTTACGGCATGAAGTCGGCATTGTTCGACGGACTTGCTGACGACGAATCGTTTGTCTACTTCGTCCATAGCTATTACGTCCCCCTTTCGCCGTTCACGGCTGCTGCGGCCGATTACATCCTGCCGTACAGCGCGGCGATGCACAAGGACAACTTTTATGCTACGCAGTTTCATCCGGAAAAAAGCGGAAAGGTGGGCGAAACGATATTGCGCAACTTTCTTGAAATATAGCGGTGGGCATGCGCACCATGCGTAAAAGGTAACCGTAAAACCCCACAACCCCATAACCGTAAAACCGAAAATAAAATGATAACCCTAATCCCGGCCATTGACATAATTGAAGGAAAATGCGTAAGGTTGACGAAAGGCGACTACGACGCTAAGACCGTTTACGGCGGTTCACCGGCTGATATGGCCGCGCTTTTTGAGTCGGCCGGTTTCCGTCGGCTCCACGTAGTCGACCTTGACGGGGCAAAGTCGAAACACGTTGTCAACATCGAAGCCCTGAAGGACATAACGTCGCGCACACGCTTGGCGGTCGACTTCGGCGGCGGCATAAAGACCGACGGCGACATAAGGAAAGCTTTTGACGGAGGCGCCTCGATGGTGACTATTGGGTCGGTGGCCGTTACCCATAGGGACCTGTTCGTAGAATGGCTTGGCGAGTTCGGCGCAGACAGGATTATCCTCGGTGCCGACGTGCGCGACGGCAGGATAAGCATAAACGGATGGCGCGAGGACACGGACGAAGATGTTACTGATTTTTTGGAGTATTACGTAAGCCGTGGCGTAAAGAACGTGCTCTGCACGGACATTTCGAAAGACGGAATGCTGCAAGGCCCGGCGTTCGGCTTGTATGAAAAGATAATCAAGGCTTTTCCGCACATCAACCTGATAGCCAGTGGCGGCGTGTCGGGCCTTGACGACATACGCAGGCTTGAGCGCATCGGCGTGCCCTCCGTGGTGTTCGGCAAGGCTGTTTACGAGGGGAAGGTCGACGTTGGGACGATGATTGACGATGTTTGCGGATTGCGGCAGTGACCGTCGGCCGCTGGTTTTGTGTAACTTGACTAACGATATATATTATGGCGAGAGGACTGGCGAAAAGAATCATCCCGTGTCTCGACGTGAAATACGGAGAGACCGTTAAGGGCACCAACTTTGTAAACCTACGCAGCGCAGGCGACCCCGTAGCCCTGGGCAAGGCTTATAGTGAAGCCGGAGCCGACGAGCTGGTATTTCTCGACATAACGGCGAGCTGCGAAGGGCGCAAGACGTTTACCGGCGTTGTTACGCGCGTGGCCGAAGAGATAAACATACCGTTCACCGTCGGCGGCGGCATAAACGACATTGCCGACGTTGAGCGGCTGCTCGGCGCCGGCGCCGACAAGATAAGCGTAAACAGCGCCGCCCTGCGCCGCCCCGCGCTGATAGACGAGATAGCCGGCAGGTTCGGTTCGCAGGTGTGCGTGTGCGCAGTCGACGCTAAATGCGAGGACGGCAAGTGGACATGTTATCTTAACGGCGGCCGCGTAAGGACGGGGCGCGACCTGTTCGACTGGGCGAAAGAGGCGGAAAGCCGCGGTGCCGGTGAGATATTGTTCACCAGCATGAACCATGACGGCGTTAAGCAAGGCTACGCCAACGACGCGTTGGCGCGGTTGGCCGGCATGCTAGGCATACCGGTGATTGCAAGCGGAGGGGCCGGCCTGCCCGTGCATTTCCGCGACGCTTTTACCATAGGCAAGGCCGACGCGGCATTGGCGGCCAGCGTTTTCCACTTCGGCGAGATACTAATTGGCGATTTAAAGCGTTATCTTCATGACGAAGGGGTGAACGTGAGGATTGTTTAGAGTTAATAATTACGGGTAGGGAAAAAAGAAAAGGAAATGACGCTGTGCGTTGTAATATAAGCCATGGCTTATCGTTTCCTCTTTGCCAATCGGAAATAAGGAAAATTGAAATGGATATTGATTTTGGTAAAATGGGAGGCCTCGTTCCGGCGATAGTGCAGGACAGCGTGACGATGAAAGTCCTGATGCTCGGCTTTATGAACGAGGAAGCTTATGATAAGACCTTGTCCACCGGCAAGGTGACGTTTTACAGCCGCAGCCGTAAATGTCTTTGGACTAAGGGCGCGACTTCGGGCAATTATCTTAATGTCGTAAGCATTAAGGCCGACTGCGACAATGACACGTTGCTTATACAGGCGCGTCCTGACGGCCCCGTCTGCCATACGGGCACGGACACCTGCTGGGGCGAGGACAATGCCGCCAACCCCCTGCTGTTCCTTTCCTCTCTTCAGGATTTCGTAGAGAAACGCCGTGAGGAAATGCCGGAAGGCTCTTATACGACGAGCCTGTTCAAGGACGGCGTGAACAGGATGGCGCAGAAAGTAGGCGAGGAAGCGCTTGAAGCCGTTATAGAGGCTGTCGGCGGCAGCGACGAACGCCTTGTTTACGAGGCGTCGGACATGTTCTACCACCTTATCGTACTGTTGGCCGCAAAAGGTATACGCATAGAGCGTATAGCCGAGGAACTGCGCGCCAGGCATGAGCCGGGTTGGCGCAAGCATTGAATAAAATAAGGAAAAGTACAAACACTATGTTCATCGAATATAAAAACGTAAATATTTACCAGGGCGGCAAGCGTGTGCTCGGCAACGTGGATTTCCATGTCGACGAAGGCGAGTTTGTCTACATCATAGGCCATGTGGGTTCGGGCAAGAGCAGCCTGTTGAAAACGCTTTATTGCGAGCTTGACATCGACGAGGGCGACAAGGCCGTAGTGCTGGAACGTAATTTGCTTAAGATGAAGCGTAAGGAGGTGCCGGCCTTGCGCAAGGAATTAGGCATAATATTCCAGGATTTCCAGTTGCTCCACGATCGCAGCGTGTATGCCAACCTCCGTTTTGTGTTGAGGGCGACCGGATGGAAAAACCGTAAGGACATAGACGAGCGTATCGACGAGGTGCTCGACGCCGTCGGGATGTCGGGCAAAAAGGAAAGCATGCCTTACGAGCTGTCGGGCGGCGAGCAGCAGCGTGTGGCGATAGCTCGTTCAATACTCAACAAGCCGAAGATAATAATCGCCGACGAGCCTACGGGCAATCTCGATCCCGAGACCGCCGACAACATCGTAAGCCTGCTTAAGCAAGTAAGCCTTACGGGGGCTGCCGTCGTGATGTCGACCCACAACATTCCGATGCTCGACAGGTACCAGGGCATTGTTTACCAGTGTAAGGACGGCGGACTGAACGACGTCACCAACCAATATAACAGGCTCGGGCTTGCGGGTGAAGAATAGATGAAAGTTTAAATATAAAAAATTAAAAATACAAAGGTTATGAAAGTAATGAAATTCGGAGGTACGTCCGTTGGTTCGCCGGAACGTATGAAGCATGTCTCTTCGTTGATAACGAGCGGCGGCGAGCCTGTGCTGGTCGTGCTGTCCGCAATGTCGGGAACGACGAACTCGTTGATAGAAATTTCCGACTATCTGTATAAGAAGAACCCCGAAGGCGCGAACGACATAATCAACCGCCTCGAAAAAACATACATGCAGCACGTCGACAATCTTTATTCCACAGACGAATGGAAGTGTGAGACGCGCAAGTTCCTGCGTGGCGAGTTTGATTACCTGCGATCGTTCACCAAGGACCTCTTCACGAGTTTCGAGGAGAAAAGCATCGTGGCCCAGGGCGAGATAATGAGCACGAACATGGTGGTCAACTATCTTAAGGAATGCGGCGTGAAGGCCGTCTTGCTCTCGGCGTTGGATTTCATGCGCACCGATAAGAATTCAGAGCCCGACCTTGTTTATATAAAGGAAAAGCTGGCGAAGGTGCTCGAACTGAATCCCGGCAACCAAGTGTATGTAACCCAAGGCTTCATCTGCCGCAATGCTTACGGCGAGGTCGACAACCTTCAGCGCGGCGGCAGCGACTATACGGCGTCGCTTCTCGGCGCGGCGGTCAACGCCGGTGAAATACAGATATGGACCGACATCGACGGCATGCACAACAATGACCCGCGCGTGGTCGACAAGACGGAGGCCGTGCGCCAGCTGAATTTTGAGGAGGCAGCCGAGCTTGCGTATTTCGGGGCCAAGATACTGCATCCTACGTGCGTGCAGCCTGCAAAGTTCGCCGGCATCCCCGTGCGCCTGCTTAACACGATGGAGCCCGACGCCCCCGGAACGATAATCAACAATGAAATAGTTCAGGGCAAGATTAAGGCCGTGGCGGCGAAAGACAATATCACGGCCATAAAGATAAAGAGCAGCCGCATGTTGTTGGCTACCGGTTTCCTGCGCAAGGTGTTCGAGATATTCGAGAGTTACCAGACCCCTATCGACATGATCGCCACCAGCGAGGTTGGCGTGTCGATGAGCATCGACAACGACTCCCACCTTAACGACATCGTGGCCGAGCTGAAGAAGTATGGCACGGTGACTGTCGACAAGGATATGTGCATAATCTGCGTCGTAGGCGACTTGGACTGGAGCAACGTAGGCTTTGAGACCTTGGCCACCGACGCAATGAAGAACATCCCGGTGAGGATGATTTCATACGGCGGAAGCAATTATAATATCTCGTTTCTTGTGCGTGAGTGCGACAAGAAGCGTGCGTTGCAGAGCCTGAGTGATACGTTGTTCAATGGCAAATAATGCGTGGAGGGAAAAAAGAAGAAATGAAAGGCGTTTTTCCTTTAGATAAGTTTAAGGAGACGGAAACACCGTTTTATTATTACGATACAGCCTTGTTGCGCGACACCCTGCGCGCCATAAACGACGAGGCCGGCAGGCATGAGGGCTTTTGCGTGCATTATGCGGTAAAGGCCAACGCCAACCCTAAGCTGCTGAACGTGATATGCCAGGCGGGGCTTGGCGCCGACTGTGTCAGCGGCGGCGAGATAGCGGCAGCCGTAAACGCAGGCTTCGCGCCGGGCAAGATTGTGTTTGCCGGGGTAGGCAAGAGCGACAAGGAAATAAACTTCGCCCTCGACAAGGATATATTCTGTTTCAACGTTGAGAGCGTGCCCGAGCTTGGCGTGATAAACGAATTGGCCGGGCGCAAGGGCAAGGTCGCACGTGTGGCGTTCCGCATCAACCCTGACGTAGGGGCGCACACTCACGCCAACATCACCACCGGCCTTGCCGAGAACAAGTTCGGCATAGCGATGGGGGACATGGAGGACGTTATCGGCATGGCCTGCGGCATGGCTAACGTTGAGTTCGTCGGACTGCATTTCCATATCGGTTCGCAGATATTGGACATGGGCGACTTCGCCGCCTTGTGCAACCGCATAAACGACTTGCAGAACCGCCTTGAAGCCAGCCACATAAACGTAGCACACATAAACGTGGGCGGCGGCTTGGGCGTTGACTACACCCACCCCGATAAGGTTCCCGTGCCTGACTTCAAGGCTTATTTCGGCACATACGCCCGCCTGTTGAAGTTGCGCAAGGGGCAGAAACTGCATTTCGAGCTTGGACGTTCGGTTGTGGCCCAGTGTGGATCGTTGGTTTCAAGGGTGCTCTATGTGAAGCAGGGGGCGGTGAAACGTTTTGCCATAATCGACGCAGGCATGACCGACCTCATCCGCCCGGCCCTGTACCAGGCTTACCATAAGATTGAGAACCTTACCGGCGACGGCTCTATGACGACTTACGACGTCGTAGGCCCGATATGCGAGTCGAGCGATGTCTTCGCCAAGGCGGTCGATGTCGTCGAGTGCCGCCGCGGCGACTTGTTGGCCATACGCTCGGCCGGGGCTTATGGCGAGATTATGGCATCACAGTACAATTGCCGTCCCCTACCGAAGGGCTACATTACCGAAGACATGCAATAGTGCGGTTGCGACGTTGGAGGAGGCGGCTGTCTGTAAATAATTAAAGGAGTGACAATATATTATGGTTTTTGACACTATGATCATTGCGTTATGCGCAGTCTTGGCGGTGCTTGCGCTGCTGTCGTCGTTGTCCGACACGCTGCTGCGCAAATTACGCATCGGCGAAAGTTCGGAAGTCGGGCCTTCGCAATGTGGTCCCGTGTCGGTCGTCATCGTGGTCGACAACAATGCCGACGAGCTAAGGGCGAACCTTGATGCGTTCCTGTCGCAGGACTACGCCCCCGGTTACGAGGTGATTGTCGTCGTCGACAAGGACGAGGATGGAACGGGCGACGTATTGAAGGCTTACGGCGGCCGCCCCAATCTTTATACCACGTTCGTTCCGGCGTCGGCGCGCTATATGAGCAGGAGGAAACTTGCCGTAACCCTCGGCGTGAAGGCCGCCAGGAACGAGTGGGTGTTGCTGACCGACGCCACGTGCCGCCCTTGTACCGACAGGTGGGTGGGCGGCATGTCGTCAAAGTGCGCCGAAGGCGTTGACATGGTCTTAGGATACAGCAATTACGCCGGCGGTGCCGGGTGGTTCAAGGTGTTCTACCGTTTCCACCGCGGGTATGACATGTTCCGTGCGGCACTTTCAGGTGCCGCTTTCGGCATGGCCTGCAACAACCTGATGTTCAGGAAAAGCGTGTTTATGGCCGGTAACGGATTCCAAGGCAACTTGAAATACCTTAGGGGCGAATACGAGTTCCTTGTCGGCAAATACGCCGGGCATGGCAACGTAGCCGTTGAAGCCGGTGCGGAAAGCCGTATGGAGGACAGTGCTCCGTCGGGGAAAGCATGGCGTGAGAGAAACCTGTTCCATATTTGTACGCGCAGGCAGCTCTCCGGCGGTTTCGGCCGCAGGCTGGGCTTCGCCGCCGACATGTTGTCGTTGCATTTGTGCCTGCTTGCCGCCTTGTGTTCGGGCGTGTGGGCCGGCATGGCCGGCGAGTGGCTTGTGTTGCCTTTCTCGGGCGTTGCGCTGTTGGCTCCGGTTGCGGTCAGGACGATGGCCGCTAAGCGCGCCATGGATATTTTCGGCGTGGGCGTGCCGTTGTGGAAGGTGTTCCCGTTCGAGATTTATTTCTTTTGGCACAACCTGAGGTATGCATTGGCTTACAGGTTGTCAGACAAGTACGAGTTCACGAGTCATAAGTCATAAAGCGATGGGCGACGTTAAGGTCTTGCATTTCATACCGAGCTTGAAGTCCGCAGCCGGTCCGGGATTGTCGGATTACAAAGTGCCTTTACTTACATGTATGGCAGGCAAGGCGGATGTGACCGTAGTTACCTGCGATGCAGGCAAAGCTGGGATGGCCGGATGCTCGACGGTGGAGTTGGGAAGATGGCGCAGGAGGTGCGGCTTCAGGAAAATCCTGACGGAAGCCGCCCCCGACGTCGTTCACATCCACGCCTGTTGGAACCGTGCGGCCGCAACGCTGTTCAAGGAATGCGGGAGCCTCCATGTGCCGACTGTGCTGACATTGGACCACGGACTTGACAGTTGGCACGCCATGCGTAATTGCTGGCTGCGCAAGTTGCCGATGTGGCTCATGTTCCAACGCGGAATGCTGGAACGCGCCGGAGCCATGCATTTCGTTACGGCGCAGGAGCGTGATCGCTTCATGCGCCTTGGTCGGCATCCGCGCCTGAAAGCGGTGGAAAGTCTTAACGCAAGGACTGCCGTGATAGGGGCGTTCAACATCACCGGGGGAGTTACCGTCGAGGACATGGCCGACGGCTTGTTGGCCTTGTACGGTAAGGTGGCCGACAGTGCCCCGTTCTTTCGTATGACTTCCGACGAACGCCTTGCCGAGGACCGGCTGTTGGCCATAAGCCTTGAAGGCGGACTTGGCCGCGGCGTATCAGGCGGGGATAAGGCCTTGCTTGAGTCGTTGGGCGTAAAGTCGTGGCGGCGGATACTCATACATGCTTACGACGAAGGCGTGTACGACTGCATAAAAGACGCAGTAGGGCGTAGCTGTGCTGAAAGTCCCGGCGTCGACGTGGAAAATATCGACAGGTTCGACATGAATGCGGCCAACGGTGCCGGCGGCAGGGCCGTGTCCGAGAGCAGGGCTGCGGTAAGGTTGAAGTCTGACGCGGCTTTGCCGGATTTCGAGCGCGGCTTGTGCGTAATGCTGTGTACGCTTATATTAAAGGTCAGGCGCGCCTGCGCCCGCCGCTCTGATTTTGTACGGTTGTATAAAATGTTGAGATTTAATGAGTACGACGAGGCCCTTGTGAACGTCAAAATGCGGAGCCTTGGCCTTGGCGGCGACTCGGCGCGCATGTTGCAGATATTGAAGGAACGCTACGGGCTGGGCGAAGGCTTCATGTTCGCCGACCCGCTTGACGACAAAGGTACGGCTGAATTGAGGAAAAAACTATTTAAATCAGGAATACAATGAAAACTGCTTTTCGTGACATTGAAGGCGACATGAGATATTTGCGGCTCCTGTCGCAGTCGTTTCCGACGATCGCCGACGCGAGCACCGAAATAATAAACCTGCAGGCGATACTTAACCTGCCGAAGGGCACGGAGCATTTCCTCGCCGACTTGCACGGCGAATACAAATCGTTCCAGCACGTGCTGAAGAACGCTTCGGGAAATATAAAGAGAAAGGTGAACGAGATTTTCGGCAACGAACTGCGCGAGGCTGAGAAAAAGGAACTGTGTACGCTCATATATTACCCGGAAGAGAAGCTCGAGCTTGTAAAGGCGAGCGAACCCGAACTTGACGACTGGTATCACATCACGATCCACCAGCTGGTGCGCGTCTGCCGCGACGTGTCGGGCAAGTACACGCGCTCTAAGGTCAGGAAGTCGCTGCCCGAGGACTTCTCATACATAATAGAGGAACTTCTTCACGAGCGCACCGACGACGTTGACAAGGCCGCTTACGTGAACGTGATAATCAGCACGATAATAACGACCGGGCGCGCCGACGATTTCATCATAGCCATCGCGCACGTCATACAGCGGCTCGCCATCGACAAGCTGCACGTCCTCGGCGACGTTTACGACCGCGGCCCCGGCGCCCACATAATAATGGACATCCTGAACGGATACCACAACTGGGACATCCAGTGGGGCAACCACGACATACTTTGGATGGGCGCGTGCGCCGGCAACGAGGCGTGTATATGCAACGTGATACGCCTCTCGCTGCGTTACGCCAACCTGGTCACCATAGAAGAGGGCTACGGCATCAACCTCGTGCCGCTGGCAACGTTCGCCATGGAGCATTACGGCGACGACCCTTGTGAGGAGTTCATGCCTAAGACAAGCGGCGGCAGTGCCGAGATTGACGACAAGACGCGCCGCCTGACGGCCCAGATGCACAAGGCTATAACCGTGATACAATTCAAGGTTGAGGCCGCCATAATAAAGCGCCATCCCGAATGGCGCATGCAGGACAGGCTGCTGCTTGACAATATTGATTACGCCAGGGGCGTATGCGTGGCTGACGGCAAGGAGTACGCCATGAAGAGTTGCTGTTTCCCGACGGTTTCGCCCGACGATCCGTGCCGCCTTACTCCCGAGGAGCAGTCGCTGGTGGACAGGCTCAGGCATTCGTTCACCGTGAACGAGAAGCTGCACAAGCATATAAGGCTGCTGCTCGGCCACGGCTCGCTTTACACGATAATCAACGACAACCTGCTCTTCCACGCCTCCGTGCCGCTCAACGCCGACGGCAGCCTGAAGGACGTGGAGCTGCCCGACGGCACGAAAGCCGGCGGCCGCGAACTGATGAACCGCATCGACCGCGTGATACGCAGCGCGTTCCAAAGCGACACCGACCCCCAGGACAAGGCCTCGGCCGTGGACTATTTCCTCTACTTGTGGTGCGGGCGCGACTCGGTGCTCTTCGATAAGTCGAAGATGGCCACTTTCGAGCGTTATTTCCTTGAAGACAAAGCCACGTACAAGGAGGAGAAAGGCAACTACTTCAAGCTGCGCGACGACGAGAAAGTGTGTGACAGCATCCTCGACGCCTTCGGCGTGTCCGGGCATACGCGCCACATCATCAACGGCCACGTGCCCGTGCATGCGGCGAGCGGCGAAAACCCGATAAAGGCCAACGGCAAGCTGATGGTCATCGACGGCGGTTTCTCACAGGCGTACCACAAGGAGACGGGCATAGCCGGATACACGCTCGTTTACCACAGCCGCGGCTTCCAGCTCGTGCAGCACGAACCGTTCACGAGCGCCGAGGACGCCATACTGCGCGGTTCCGACATCAAAAGCACCACGCAGATAGTCGAGATGTCGGCCCACCGCATGCTCGTGGCCGACACCGATATAGGCCGCGAACTAAAGAAGCAGATAGCCGACCTCGACAAGCTGCTTTATGCTTACCGCCACGGATTCATCAAGGAAAGAAGATGATATGGAGTATCATATGACGGCATGCCAGCCCAACGTCGTGGGGTAAGGAAATCCTGAGTTGTGTCGGACTTAATACAGCCGGCGTGTAATGTGACAGCCGTAAGGCCCGTCGCATTACGCGCCGGCTTCTTTTGTATTCACGTGGCTTCCATATACAGGTCCCATTTACTTGCGGAGAACTTGAACCGTAAAAACATAAGGCGGGGACAACTCGGACCGGCGTGTGTCGTGTCCGGGAAATACGTTGACTGTCAATGTGTTGATGGCGGTGCGTATGGAAACTTGAAAAAGCTTGTCTTTCAGACTGTAAAATGTGGCGTTTTAGCGTCCGTTTTACGGTCTTTCACGATGTAAAAGACCGTAAAACGTAAAATCGTGAGAATCATAATGCCGCCGTGGATCCTTTATGCTGCTGATTATGGATTAACGGATCACTAATGTTATGGCATGAAAATAGAATAAACATCCTATTTGTTTTTCTGTAGCTTACGGATGTGAAAAAGTTATTATTCTTGCTGAAACAAGAATAATGGTTAAAATATTTTTTTGAAAAAAACGAAAAAAGTTTTGTGTTTGGAAATTTTTTATTATCTTTGCGTACAAAGAAAATGATAAGAACAAACCTTGTGAAATTGTGAATCTCGTAGTATGATGTACGGCGTTGTGCCGTATTGGTATTGTTGGGCTCTAGGTATTGACGCTTTTGCCTTAACATGGAGCAAACAATAGTGTCGCATGAGTTTGGAATGATAAGACGTAAATTTAATTTTATAAAAAACAAAACTATGAAAGCAAACAAAATTATCTTAGCCTGCTGCATGGCGGCGTTAGGCATGACTTCATGTACAACTGTCACAAAGACGGCTAGTTCAATTAACGTGGATGATATTCTTAAGAGTCGTAACATGGCTGAATTGTCCGTTCAGGACACACGTATCTCCTACACGTTTCACCCGGTAAAATCCATCAGGAGGGGCGGGCTTGCGAACATTAAGGCGGCTGCCGTATCTGAAGCCCTTAAGCAAAACGGAGGGGCGGACGTGCTTGTAGAGCCCCAGTTTGAGGTAAGGCAGCGTCGGGGGCTGTTCGGCAAGAAAGTAAAGTACGTAACCGTAACCGGTTATCCGGCAAAGTATGTAAAGTTTGAAACTGTTAAGGGTGAGTAAAGACGGAAAGGAGAATACGTATGAGACATTTGTATATTATCGTTGCATGTGCCCTGACGCTTGTCTTGGCATCATGTTCCACGGTGAGGAAAACGGCTACTACGGTTGGAGTGAACACTGGAGTCTACCAATATCCGACCGTGGCGGATTTGGAAGTGAAAGACAAAGTTGAAAAAGTTATGACGTGGGGCTTTCGTCCGTTCCATCTCGGAGAACCGTCGTTGGACGTCGCCAAGGGCAACCTTATGGCTGAGACGCTCAAGGAACAGGACGCAGATGTGATGTTAGAGCCCCAGTTCATTTTCTCGCGCACCTCGTATGGCGAGCGCCGGCTTACGCTGATAGGTTACCCAGCTAAGTTCAAGGACTTCCGTAAGGCTACGCCGCAAGACATTGAGGCTTTGAAGGTGAACGTTAAGCCAAACGACCGTAAGGTCTATAATGTAGCTAAGAAGAAGTTTTTCGGGCTTTTTGATTGAGCTTGCGTGTGGCATGTTTGAATCCAAATCGGTCGTTAGACTTCGGTCTGATTATTCGTTAATGTCGGGCCGAAGAGTATGTGAAACAAGCATTTCTTCAGGTATTACGTCCTAATGACCGATTCGGGTTGGAAGATGCATGCCTGAATAAGTAAGCCGCCAAGAGTTGGCCGTAGTCGGGCTGGCTCTTGGCGGCTTGCTTATCCAGGCATGTTCTTATCTCTTAAATTCCTGTCTTGCTCTGTCTCCGTCCTGCGGTTTTCTGTTGGGTTCAGGCCTTAAGGTAGTCCTCGATGTTGGCTATCACCTTGTCGGTCAGGCGCGCGTAGGCCTGGCGTGTGATGCCCGACGACACTCGGACGCAGCGCATGTGGGGATGGTCGAGAAAACGCTGTCCGCCGGCTGCGCCTACGGTGTCGCAATAGCAGATGTTGTCCTTGTCGAGCCATTCGGCGAATGGGGCTTCGTCCCATGCGGGCGAGAGGCCCGTGTTGAAGAGTATCTTATGGTTGCCGAGTCGCTTGAACTCTTCTTCGTGCAGCAGGACGGTGTTGCGGTTGAGGCAGCAGAACACTACGTCGCTGCCCTCGAGCAGGTCGCCCAGGGGGGTGAACCTGTAGCCCTTGGCCTCGGCGGCGGGTTTCATGCTACGGGCATAATACGTTACTTCTGCTCCGAAGAACTTCATCGCGTCGGCTATCATTCCGCCCGACTTGCCCAGCCCTATGATGCCGGCTTTCAGTCCGGTTATCTCGCTCGGGCTGCCGAACCATGCGTTTTGTCCGAAGCCGTGCAGGCAGCGGACGAGTTCGCTCACTACGTACTCGATTACGCCCTCGTCGCCGTAGTCGCGTATGCCGGTGACGCTTATGCCGCGCTTGTTGGCGTATGTTATGTCGACGTTCGCGCTCTCGGGCGAGTAGAGCGAGCAGCACATGCCGATGTATTTCAGGTTGCGGCATTGCTCAAGCGTCTCCTTGGGCAGTGACGACGTGAAACTCAGCAATACGGCGTCGGCGTCGCCGATGCGCCTGATTATTTCTTCGGGGCTTGCCGGTATGTCGGTGTACATGTCGACCGTCTCGGCCAGGGCGGCCAGTCGGGCCTCCGCCCCTTGCACCATGTTTACTGGCTCGATGGCTACAAGTTTCTTGAATTTGTTCATAATTTATGTTATTTGTAGTAATGGAGTAAAGTAGTATAAGGAGTAAAGTAGAGGTGCCTTGTTGCTTCCCACTTTCCCACTTTCTCACTTTTTCACCTTTAAACGTTTTTCTTTCCGTTTTGCCTGGTTGCCGCCTTGTTCACGTTTAGGCTCGTTTTTCCTTATGCAATCGTCCTCTATCGTTATCAGGCGGCGTTTGTACAGGTCGCCGATGGCTTTCTTGTAATTCTTCTTGCTTACCTGGAACTGCCTGTAAATGTCCTCGGCCGGGCTTTTGTCCGTCAACAGGCACACACCGCCGTTGCTTTCGAGATATTCCATCACAGTGTCGCCGAGGCTTTTTGTCATGCGCCATCCCGTTGGCTGCAGCATTACGTCAACCTTGCCGTCCTCGCGCACTGTGTCGATATAGCCCTTCATGCGGTCGCCGGTGCGTATGTCCTTGAACACTTGGTTCTTGTAGACGAGGCCCGGGTAGCGGTTGTCGACTATCACCTTGAATCCGAGTTCGGTCTTCTGCCATACGAGCAGGTCTACTTCGTCGCCGTGGGCGTACGGAGGAAAGCTTGTGTCGAGGAAATGCTCCACTTTGGCCGAGGCTACGATGCGGTGGCTCTCGTTGTCTATGTGGACGAAAACGATGTAGCTCTTGCCTTTCTCCATCTTCATCTTCTGTTCGCGGAACGGACAGAACAGGTCTTTCATCAAGCCCCAGTCGAGGAATGCCCCATACTCGTTGACCCACGCCGTTTCGAGGTAGGCGAAGTCGCCCACCTTGGCCAGCGGCTCTTGCGTTGTGGCCACGAGGCGCTCTTCGTTGTCGAGGTAAACGAACACGTCGAGCTCGTCGCCCTCCTTGCAGTCCTCGGGTACGTATCGCGCCGGCAGCAGCACTTCGCCCTCGTCGCCGCCGTCGAGGTAAACGCCGAAGCTTGTTTCCTTGACAACGGTCATGCGGTTGTAATCTCCTAATCTTATAAAGCTCATGTCTTTTTCTCTTGGTTAATGAATGTCGTCCATAGTCTCCTCGTGCGTTGCGGCGGCGGTGCCGGCTTCGGCCGCTGTTGTGTCAGGCTCAAGCAGTCCGTCTTTCATGGAGATAGTCCTGTCGGTTATCTTGGCCAGCGTCTCGTCGTGCGTCACGATGACGAATGTCTGCCCCGTCTTGTCGCGCAGGTCGAAGAACAGCTGGTGCAGTTCGGCCTTGTTCTTTGAGTCGAGGCTGCCCGAAGGTTCGTCTGCCAGTATCACTGCGGGCCTGTTGACCAGCGCGCGCGCCACGGCCACGCGCTGTTTCTCGCCGCCCGAAAGCTCGTTGGGCTTGTGCTTGGCGCGGTCGGCCAGTCCCATGAAGTCGAGCAGTTCTTTCGCGCGTTTCTTGGCTTCGCTTTTCGATGCGCCCGCGATGAACGCCGGTATCATGATGTTCTCGATCGCCGTGAACTCGGGCAGTAGCTGGTGGAATTGGAACACGAATCCTATGTGCCTGTTGCGGAATTCAGAGAGTTTCTTCGGGCTTAGTTTTCCGACGTCGGTGCCGTCGATTATTATCTCGCCGCCGTCGGGCTTGTCGAGCGTGCCCATTATCTGCAGCAGGGTGGTCTTTCCGGCCCCGCTCGGGCCAACGATGCTTACAATCTCGCCCTTGCCTATGTGTAGGTCGATGCCTTTCAGCACTTGCAGCGGGCCGAAGCTCTTGGTTATATTCTTGATGTCGATCATATCTTTTCTTTTATTATTACTTACTTGCGCGAGTGGCTTATGGGGTAGATGGTCCGTATAATGCGGATGAGCCGCAGGCCGGCCGAAGCCGTATTACGACATTTCCGCCTTTCCCGATCTTTCCGCCTTCCCGCTTTTCACTTTCTCACCTTTTTCCTGATCCAGGTTACAAGCATGTCGTAGGCGCTGCGTTGTTCGTGGTGTTGCGGCTCGGCCAGGGTCATTGCGCCTACCGGCTCGCCGTATTGGTCGGGGAAGATTATCATCAGGCTCTTGCCCGAGAAGTAGCGCGTAAGCTCTTCGGGCAGGCGGTCGAGGGCCGACTTGTATGATATCGTGCCCTTGCGCGCCGTTATGACGACGAAAATATGGTCGTCGGCTACGCCGCCGGCGAGCTTGGCTATGTCGATCCAGTGTGCCATGAAAGTATACTCGGCGCGCACGTTGGGGTGGCGGTTCTGCACGTACTGGTTGACGAGCGACAACGTTTCGCGCTTGGCGTGGAACTGTATGCGGCAGTCGAGGTTCTCGGCTATGCGCGCCAGCCGTTCGAGCCATCGGTAGAAGCCGGGTTCGAGCTCCGCCCTCGACGGCACGGCCACCTGTATGCGCCTTATCGTGTTGAGCGGCCGCAGGCATCGCACTATCGTTATCTGGCGGCTTAGCCCGGTGAAGAGGCCGGGGATGAACTCTCCCCAGAACTTCTTTGCCGAGTCGTCGCCGTTGTGCATGCCGATGATCATCTCCGAGGCGTTGAACTCCTTGAAGGCGTGCTTTATGCCGTTGATGATGTTCGTGGCAATCCTGACTTGCGTCTGCACGCCTACGCCGGCGTAGTTGGCCACTTTCGTTACGTGTTCGAGCAGCCGGCGTCCGTTCTCTTGGTACTTCAGTCGGTTGGCGTCGTCGTAGACCACGTTGAGCGCCACCATGCCGCGGTTGAGCATCCTGTTGCGCATCAGCATGGCCAGCCCTACGAGCAGTTCGGCCGTCTCGGCGTGCTTTACGTTTATCATTATCTTCTCGTCGTCGCCGCTCTCGTCCTCTGGCACGGCGGCCTGGTTCTCGAGCGCAATCTGCTTCGACGCGCGCTCTGTCATGAACGAGCTGAAGATGCACGTCACGAGGATGAGTATCACCGTGCCGTTGAGCACGTCGTCGTTGAGCAGCCTCTGGCCGTCGGCCATTATCAGGTTTTAGCCCACCATGACGGCGGCCAGCGTGGCTCCGGCCTGCGCGTTGCTGAGTCCGTAGATAAGTTCGCGCTCCACGCCGCGCATGCCGAAGAGCTTCTGCGTGAAGAACGAGGCCACCCACTTGCTGGTAAGCGCGACGAGGATCATCACCGCGGCCACCTGCAGCGCGCCGAGTCCGCCGAAGAGCAGCTTGACGTTGACCAGCATGCCCACGCCTATGAGGAAGTAGGGGATGAAGATGGCGTTGCCGACGAACTCGAGGTGGGTCATCAGAGGCGACACGTTGGGCACGTAGCGGTTGAGCACAAGGCCCGTGAGGAATGCGCCGAGCAGCCCCTCCATGCCGATAAGCTCCATGAGCCACGCGCCGAGGAACGTCATCGCCAGCACGAAGATGAACTGGGCCACGTTGTCCTCGTAGCGGTGGAAGAAATAGCGCGCCACGCGCGGGAATAGGAACAGTATGACGGAGAACACCGCCGCTATCTTAAGGAAAAGCAGCAGCCAGAAGCCGCCCGTAATCTCGCCCTTGAACAGTCCGCCCACGATGGCCAGCACGAGCAGCGTAAGCGTGTCGGTTATGGCCGTAGCCCCGACGGCTATCGTGACGCTGCGCTGCCGCGTAAGTCCGTAGCGCATGATGATGGGGTAGGTGATGATGGTGTGCGAGGCGTACATGCTGGCCAGCAGCACCGACGTCATGACGTTGTACTCGAGCACGGCTCGGTTGACGGCGAAGCCCATGGCCATGGGTATGACGAACGCCATTATGCCGTGCGTGACGGTGCGCACGCGGTTTTTCATGAAGTTGGCCATGTTCATCTCGAGGCCCGCGAGGAACATGATGTAGAACAGGCCCACGTGCCCGAAGAGGTCGAACGAGTCGTCCTTGGCCAGGATGTTCAGTCCGTGGGGGCCTACGGCCACTCCGGCCAGCACCATGCCCACGATGTGCGGTATGCGCAGCTTGCCCATCACGATGGGCGCAAGCAGTATTATGCACAGCACAACGAAGAATATCATTGTGGGCGACGTTATGGGGAAATATTGCGATATGTCAGGCATAAATGCTCTTTTCGTTGCTGATGCTCGATAATTTTATGCAAAAGTGCAAAAAAAAATCATCATTTTACAACATTTGGCTTAAAAGTTGTACTTTTGCACGCAAAAGTGAGAGGAAAAGGCGTTTAAAGGAAAAGGGCGTGGAAGGTTAAAAGGCGGAAAAGTGAAAAGCAGGAAAGGCCGTGAAAGGCATGGTGGCCGGGAAATTCCGGCGATACATTTCCCCTCCGTTCCTCCGATCCTTTACTCCTCCACTCCTTTTAAAAACAATAATAGAAAAAATGAATGTAGCAATCGTAGGCGCGAGCGGAGCCGTGGGACAAGAGTTCCTCAGGGTGCTCGCAGAGAGAGATTTTCCGATGGACAACCTCGTGTTGTTCGGTTCAAAACGTTCGGCAGGCACTAAGTACTCCTTCAAGGGCAAGGAGTATGAAGTGAAGCTGCTGCAACACAACGACGACTTCAAGGACATTGACATTGCCTTCACATCGGCGGGAGCCGGCACGTCGAAGGAGTTTGCCGAAGACATAACAAAGTA
>CALUIJ010000066.1 GCA_944320675.1 uncultured Prevotella sp. | reverse complement strand
GAAGTTATCTACACGTCGCCCGACGGCGAGCGTTTCAACCAACACATAGCCAACGACCTTTCGCTTAAAGGCAATCTCATAATATTATGCGGACACTATAAAGGCATCGACCAACGCATACGCGACCACTTGATAACCCGCGAAATAAGCATCGGTGATTATGTACTCACAGGAGGCGAGCTGGCCGCAGCCGTAATGGCCGACGCAATAGTAAGGCTCGTGCCAGGTGTCATCAGCGACGACCAAAGCGCACTGTCAGACTGTTTCCAGGACGATATGCTGTCAGCACCGATTTACACACGCCCTGCAGAATATAAAGGATGGCGCGTGCCCGACATACTGCTTAGCGGTAACGAGGCAAAGATTAAAGACTGGGAGATAGAACAAAGTTATGAGCGCACAAAACGCCTGCGCCCGGACTTGCTTAAAGGTTAAGACATAAGCAATAAGCTTGACTTGGAATTTAAGCGTAAACTTGCAAAACTATAAATATAATCAATTATGGAAAACTACAAGAAAATGCCCTCCATGGGCTTCAGCGAGTCTGTAAAATCAGTATTAAGCAACCTTTTGAACTTCAACGGCCGCTCACGCCGTTCAGAGTTGTGGTGGTATTATTTGGCGTACATACTCGTCGCAATGGCGCTAAACCTCATGCTTACACCATTCCCGATTCTGCTTGGAGTAATCGCAACCGTCCTGCAACTCACATTATGGGCGGTAACAGTACGCCGCCTCCACGACCGCGGACACAGTGGTTGGTGGGTTACGGCCGCAATACTGATAAGCGTTTTTGCACAATTCTATATGGCCGGCAGCGGATATTATGAAGCATTGTCTGCCGTAAATCCCGACATCGACGCGGCTATGGCCGCATTGAGAAGCCCTGTTTTCACAATAACAGGACTTGTATCAATCATCGTCAACCTTACGATTTTCGTATTCTGCGTGCTTGACGGTAAACCCGAACCTAACAAATACGGCATTTCCACAAAATATGTTCCAGAGGATGCCATATAACATGGCTGTTTACAACAATTAAGCCCAACCGGTCATCCAAACGTAACGTTCAGATTTTAACACCCAATATAACGATTGGGATAGAAAACCACTATACGGGAATACCGCCTCATTATTTTCAAGAGGCGGTATTCCTTTTTTAGGCGATAACGAAGAAACGAGATTTCATCGGCTGATCATGCCATCCCTTATAATGAGCTCTTCTTCGCTAACCATATATTCTACAACTTCTTTAAGTATCCGCGGCTCAACCTGAATTGCCGAAAGTTCGGATATGCTATGCCGACAACCGTCACCAAGCAATCTCAGTACCGCTTTCTTGACAAAATCAGATGTATCACGCGACAAAGGTACTGGATTATGGCTAACGCACACATCGCATTGTCCGCAATCAACAGACTTTTTCTCGCCAAAATAATACAATAATTGGCGGCTGCGGCAAATATCGTTGTTCTCAGCGTAATTAATGATAGAATTTATGCGTTGAGCGTATTCCTGCTTACGGTTGTCATACACCTCTTTGTCGAACATCAATTTATCAGCTTCCTCACGCCGCTGCGTGTACCTTATGTGCGGTATCTTCTTGCGGGGGATGAAGTGCAATATACGCCGGCGGCTCAAATCCTTCAATATGCCGTAAATATCATCGCGGCTTATTCCCGTCTGCATGGCTATAAGACTTTCGTCTATGTAGCAATAATCAGAAAACAGTCCGCCGTAATTCCTCAACAGTGTTGTAACCACTGCATTCTCACGTTCGTCAAGACTGTCGAGCCTGTACAAGTCGTCACGCCTCAACAACATTGTCAACTGGGCCATATTCTCACGTTCGCCCTCATATTCTATATAGCCGGCCCTTGACAGAATCTTAAGAGCCGAGTTTACAGGTATCGGGAAATGATGGAAATACATGCAAAACTTATCCATATTGAACTCAAAACGGCACCCTGCCCCACTACCCATTGCTATTTGGTAAAAATATGCAAGATGTTCGTAAACCTCGCGTATGTCATCCTTGTCGGGGAATGTCTCGCTAATCCGCCGTTTAAGTTTTGCCTTGTCATTGCCGTCATACAACAGTACGGCACGCGCAGGCTTGCCGTCGCGTCCGGCACGGCCAGCCTCCTGGAAATAAGCTTCGATGGAGTCAGGACAGTCAACATGCACGACAAGGCGCACGTCGGCCTTGTCGATTCCCATGCCGAAAGCGTTGGTGGCCACCATCACACGAGCCTTATCCTCCTGCCATTCTTTCTGCCGCGCCTCTCTCACCGCGTCTTCAAGTCCGGCATTGTAAAAAGTAGCTTTTAGTCCGGCCCTGCATAGCGTCTGTGCAATTTCCTTTGTTCGCTTACGACTTCTCACGTAGACAATGGCCGAGCCGTCAACTTCTTTAAGCAGGCGCAGAGCCTCACGTTCCTTGTCGCTCGTCTTCGTCACTACATAAGCGAGGTTCTTGCGCTCGAAACTCATGCGGAATACGTTCTTCTCCTTAAACCCGAGACGGTCCTGTATGTCATCGACCACCTTCGGCGTAGCCGTCGCCGTCAGCGCAAGTACCGGAACATCAGGTTGTATGCGCCTGATTTCGGATATCTTCAAGTACGACGGACGGAAATCATATCCCCATTGGCTTATACAGTGGGCTTCGTCAACCGTTATGAAACTCACTTTCATGTGGGAAAGTTTCTTCTGGAACAGTTCTGACGAAAGTCTTTCCGGAGAGACGTAAAGAATCTTCACACCTCCGAATATGGCATTCTCCAACGTGGCGACGACATCGGCATGCATCATTCCCGAATAAACGGCGGCAGCCCTTATTCCCCGGGCTTTAAGATGATCCACCTGGTCTTTCATCAGTGCTATCAGGGGCGTTATAACAATGCATACGCCTTTCATCATCAAGGCCGGTACTTGGAATGTAACCGACTTTCCACCTCCGGTAGGCATCAGGCCGAGCGTATCACGCCCTGCACATATACTGTCGATGATTTCGCGCTGTATGCCCCTGAAAGCGTCGTACCCCCAATACTCACGGAGAACCTCAAGACATTTATCCATACACAAAAACCTTTACATGCGCTATAAATCAGTCATGACGATACGACATTAACGGCAGGCTCCCTCCCGTCATAAGTTTTCTTCCGACGGACGTATGTCTTCAATCTGCAATTGTATTCCATTGTGCTTGAATACGTTATCCTCGATCGTATAGGCGATGTCAAAGCTCCGTTTAGATTTTATATACCTGGCCGAGCCGCTCTGCCCGAACGCTATACCGTTCATGACATTATTAGATTTAGAATCGACGAGCTCAAGCTTGATATGCTCCTGCTCCCTGCCGACGACTTTGCTCGTACCGAAGTCATAAACGTCCGTCGTGCAGAACAGCGGCTTGGTGTTCATCGGGCCGAACGGTCCGAACTTCCTCAGGTCGGCATGCAATTTGCGTGTTATGTCCTTGAAGTCGATCATCGCGTCAATGTTCAATATCGCTTCCGTCTGTTCCGGTTGGATATGCTCGTCAACGTACTTCTGGAAACGACGGCGGAATTCCGGCAAGTCCTTCCACTTCAACGTCAGCCCGGCGGCATACGTATGCCCGCCGAAATTGATTAGCAAGTCGCGGCAACTCTTTATCGCCGAATATACGTCAAAGCCGGTAACGCTGCGGGCCGACCCTGTAGCCAGGTCTTTGTCACGCGTCAACACAATCGTCGGACGGATGTAAATCTCGGTAAGCCTCGAAGCCACTATGCCTATAACCCCTTTCTTCCACTTATCATCATACAGCACGATGCTCGTATGGCGCTTTTGGCTCTCTATCTTGGAGATTATCTGGTTGGCTTCCTCCGTCATTTGCTTGTCGATGTCCTTGCGCTGCTCGTTGTACTCATTGATGTGCCTCGCCTTTTTCAAGGCGTTGGCCAATTCCCTTTCTATCAGCAGGTCAACGCTCTCACGTCCGTTCTCCATCCTGCCCGACGCGTTTATGCGCGGCCCTATCTTGAAAACTATGTCGCTCATAGTCAGCGTGCGGCCGCCAAGGCCGCAGATGTCGATTATCGCTTTCAAGCCTATGCTGGGATTCTGGTTGAGCTGCTTTAGGCCGTGGAAAGCCAGTATGCGGTTTTCGTCGACCACCGGCACTATGTCGGCCGCGATGCTCACCGCACACAAGTCAAGCAACGGTATCAAACGTGAAAACGGTATACCGTTGTTCTTTGCAAAAGCCTGCATGAACTTGAACCCCACCCCGCATCCGCACAGATGCTTGAACGGATAAGAGTCGTCCTCGCGCTTCGGGTTAAGTATGGCCACGGCCGGGGGCATCTCCTCGTCGGGTACGTGATGGTCGCAAATGATGAAGTCTATGCCGAGAGTCTTGGCATAAGCAATCTCCTTCATCGCCTTTATTCCGCAGTCAAGTATGATTATCAGCTTGACGCCTGTCTCCCTGGCATACTCTATTCCCTTATAGCTTACCCCATACCCCTCGTCATAACGGTCGGGGATGTAATAATCTATATTGGAATAAAACTGCAATAAGAACTTGTACACAAGCGCCACGGCAGTGCATCCGTCGACATCGTAGTCGCCGTAAACCATGATGCGTTCCTTACGTCCCATCGCATCGTTAAGCCTGTCAACAGCCACGTCCATGTCTTTCATCAGGAACGGGTTGATAAGGTCGTTAAGTTGCGGGCGGAAGAAACGCTTCGCGGCCGATTCCGTCGTGACTCCGCGCTTAATCAATATGCCGGCAAGTATGGGACTTATGCCCAGCTTCGCGCCAAGCTCTTCAGCCGTCCTTGTTTGTTCTGATGTCGGTTTTTCGTAATTCCATTTGAAATGCATTATATCGTTCTTTTATTTTCCTGTCCTTAAGGCCGGGCCGGAACATCAAGCTGCACTTCCGGCTCCAGCCACGCTCCCGTCAAAACGCCCAAGCAGACGCAAGCACGCGCCACTCAAACAAAGAGCGTGTAAAATTACAAATAAAAAACAAGAAAATCGTGTTTTTCAAGCAGAAATATTATAATTATACTGAATTTAACGGAAGCTGACGGGCGGACGACAAATGGGCGGACAAAGTGTAAAACCATTGTCCGCCCGTCACTTTTATGTTTCTACCTGCTTTACATCAGATACCCAGCTTCTTCCTGATATCCTTCGGAATGGCGTTCTTGTTGACCATGAAGTTCATAGTCTTGTAAGCTACGAAATTCTTGCTCATGTACCAAGTGCCCTTGTAGTCGCCGTACTCGCCCCAAGAGTTCTTCACCATGTAGAATTCCTTGCCGTTCTTATCCTTGGCGATTCCGTAGAGGTGCATACCGTGGTCGTCGGTAGTCTCCCAGTTGTCGAAAGCCTCCTGGCGCATTTCCTGCGTAGGCACAATCTCCGGAGCGTCGACGCCGAGCGAGTCAAGCTTGCCTCTCTTCTCGGTTGCCGACAGCTTGAACCACTTGTCAGCGTCGGTGCCGGCCATGCTGCGCGCCTTCTTCACGTCGTAAGCCATGCCGAGGCCCTTGCGGGTGAAGCCGTCCTCGGTGACGTCGCCGCCCCATGCAATCGTATAGCCCTCGTTGATGGCATTGTCGATGATGCGCATCATTTCGTCCATCGGAAGGTTGTAGGACGGTTTCCAGCGCCAGTTGTCCTGCACTTCGATCGCGAACTGCGTATAGAAGGGATGATGCGTGAAGCTTGTTATCGACACGTAGTCGTCAAGATTGATGCCGAGGCTCTCGGCGAACGTTTTCGGAGTATATTCCTTGCCCTCGTAAACGAACTTCTCAGGGCACTCGCCGAGATAAGCGTCGATAATGCCCTGCAGGCCCTTGCGCCACTGCTGTGATATCTTCTTCGCCTTGCTCTTGGATATTGCGGCGACATAAGGCTCCATCACGCCGAAGAACTCGTCGAAGTTGGCAAGCGAGTCGCCTGTAAGCGAACCGGGAGCGGGCATGGCCTCTTCGGGGCAGATGCCGTGCTCCTTCATTATCGTCACCACGTCAGAGAAGCTGCCGCCCTGAGAGAACTGGCTGTCGCCGTGCATCCTGACCGTCAGCACCGCGCGGTCCATGTAGTCCTTGTTGGCGATGAACATTTCGCACAGGTTGTAAGTCTTGCCCGTGCTCTTCAGGATTTCGCTTTCAAGGAAGCTCAGCGTAGAGTAAGCCCAGCACGTACCGCTGCGGTTCTGGTCCTTGATGCTCGTAATCGGGTTAGCCTTCACAGTCGTGAACACAGGCGCGCTCTTGTCCTGCGCGTTGGCACCGGCCGTCATGCAGGCCAGCACGCACATTGCTAATAGTTTTTTCATTTCTTTTGGTTTGGTTTATTTGTTTGGTTGATTGTTTGCCATGAACTCTTCAACGTCAGCCGGATGGTAAGGTATGCGATCCTTGCCGAGGAAACGGCATCCGTCGGCCGTTATAAGCAGGTCGTCCTCGATGCGTATTCCGCCGAAGTCCTTGTAAGTCTCAAGCAGGTCGTAATTGATGAAGTCCTTGTGCAACCCACCGGCGCGCCAACTGTCGATAAGCGCCGGTATGAAGTATATGCCCGGCTCGTCGGTGACTACGAAGCCCGGCTCCAGCCTGCGGCCCATGCGCAAGGCGTTTGTACCGAACTGCGTGGAGGGCCGCGTCTCAGCGTCGAAGCCCACATGCACCTGGCCCAGTCCTTCCATGTCGTGTACGTCCATGCCCATCATGTGCCCAAGCCCATGGGGCAGGAACAAGGCATGGGCGCCGGCCTCTACGGCCTCGTCGGTGTCGCCCTTCATAAGCCCGAGCTCCTTCAGGCGCGCGGCCATGAGGCGGCATACGGCCATGTGCACGTCCTTATACTTCACGCCCGGCTTGGCCACGCCGAGCACGTAGTCGTGGCATTCCTCGACGATGCGGTATATTTCAAGCTGCCGCTGCGTGAACTTGCCGCTAACCGGATACGTGCGCGTATTGTCTGAACAATAGTTGTTGCGGTTCTCGGCTCCGGCGTCGCACAACGCCAGACGGCCCTCCTGCAACTCGTCCCAACGCGGCACGCCGTGCATTATCTCGCCGTGCTGTGTGAAGATGGTAGCGAAGCTCACCATCGCACCGTATGAACCGGCCACGCCGTTGACAATGCCGCCGACGTACTTCTCGGTAACGCCCGGCCGTGTGGCCCGCATGGCGGCGGTGTGCATCTTGTAGCCTATAGCGCACGCAGCCTCTATCTCGTCGATTTCCTGAGGCTCCTTCACCGAGCGCATTTTCACGACGGCGTTTATAAGCTCGAGCGAGGCCGACTCGCGCTGCTGTCCGTGATGGATGCCGAGCAGATCGGTTATCATGAGCATGGTGTCGTGCCTGTATGGCGGCAGGAAGTGTATCTTCCTGTGGTCCTTCAAGGCTGCGTTGCAAATGGCCTGAAGCTGTTTCATGGGCGCAGTGCGGGCCACGCCTGCGCTGCGGGCCATGTCGGCCACGCTGTCAACCGAACCATACCATACGATGTCGTCGATGTCGATGTCGTCGCCGACAAGAGTCTCGGTGCCCTCGTCCAAGTCGATTACTCCTACCAGCCCGTCGCGACCGAGACCGAAATAATACAGGAACGTCGAATCCTGGCGGAACGGGTAATAACAGTTTGACGGATAGTTGGCGGGCGAGTCGTTGTTGCCGAACAACAGTATGAGTCCGCTCCCTACGAGCTTCCCCAATTCGCCGCGGCGCCTCACGTAAGTCTCTTTATTAAACATAAGGTTTACAATATTAAATTCATAAATTCATGCGCCCACTCACTCGGCCTTAGGCCCGCCCGGCACTTGCCGGCCATGCGTAAGAAAGCGGACATGGTGTTTTTTTAGTATGCAAAGATAACGTAAGTATCGCTAACCGCAAAATAAAATACAGTTTTTTTGTTTTCACACCATCTACGATTGTCCTTTTCCGATTTCCCAGTCCGCTTTGTCCACAGCTGCGGACAAAGCGCGCGGAATGACATAAAGACAGGACACCGCAGGTTTTTCCGTCACTTTGATTCAACATGACGCTTGCAGGGCGCTTTTTCCTGAAATTAAAATCATTTGGACGGAAAAAACGCGAGGAAAAGCGTGCAAGCGTAAAGTGCTGAAATGCCTTTATTTACATCAGAACATCATGATTGTGCGCAAAAAAATCATTGTTCCGGCCATGAAAATGGCACTTAACGCATGGTAAAACATAAAGTTTCAACGGGCAAACCATCGTTTTCCGGCAGGCAAAACGCCGTTTCCCTATGGGCAAAACATCGTCTTTCATTACGCAAAGGCTTTGCCTCCGCCCTTGCAGCAAGGGTAGGTTATACCCTATCGGGACTATTTCAAGGCGAATGGCGAAGTAGGCGCAGGCCTTGTTTTCCTAAATCCGCAAATGTGGGCGGACATTTCCAAGATGACACATTGCAACGGAATACGCGCAAGACGTTACACTTTGACTTGGCGCCGGAGGGCTAACCCGGCCGACGGCGGCCACAACACGCATGAACATTACATGCGGGCGGGCTGAAAGCAGAACTTCAAGGCGGCAAACGCCCAGACCCCTATCAGGCTGCGCCCCTTGGCAAGTATGCCTGCAAAAATTTGGATTTAACAAAAATAATCACTACTTTTGTGGCAATTTTTCTAACCAAAAGGTTGTATAGACAAATGAGTATGAATTTACCTGACTTCATGTCGTACTCGAACAAGTTCACCAACAGTGACTTCGTCGAGAAAATATCGCGCATAGCCAAACGCGCCGGAGCCAAGCTTGTTTACGCGGCTCTTGTGTTGTATTACACATTGCAGAGCGACAAAATCTCCGTAAAAGACAAGGCAATCATCATCGGGGCCTTGGGTTACCTTATAAGTCCGCTCGACGTGATACCCGACGCCATACCCATAGCGGGGCTCGGCGACGACCTGGCCGTGCTCGTATACGTGCTGAACAAGGTGTGGGGCAACATTTCCGACGAAGTGAAAGACAAGGCTAAAGCCAAGCTGTCAAAATGGTTCGACGAGGACGAAATAGCCGAAATAGACACGCTGTTTGACAAAGACAAGCAATAAGATTAGAGGATGACAATAGACTTCAACAACATTGATGAAGCCTGCATAACAGGTTTCAAGGGCGGTCATGGCGAGTTGCTCACGCGCAACTACGACGACGGCAAGTGCAAGATAATGATGAGCAGGCTGCGCCCCGGGGCGGCGAGCGGACCGCACACGCACACGGGCGACTGCGAGATTGTGTACGTAGTGAGCGGCGTGGCGACATTCCATTGCGACGGCACGACTGAAACGGTAAGGGCGGGACAAGTGCATTACTGTCCCGACGGACATTCGCACTACATGGAAAACAATACGGACTGCGACCTTTGCTACTTGGCAATCGTGCCGAAACAACCATGAACGCATTAACATACCATTGATGACGAAAGACAATAAAAGAGGTGCCGTGCGCAACAACGCGTACGGCTATGGGCCGCGGCGCGCCGACGATTACATATACTTCCAGGTGGACGAGGAAAGGCCGCTGCTTGAGTTCCTGCTTGAGAACGTAAGGCACGAGAGCCGTACGAAAATTAAAGCGACCCTGCGCGGAAGGGGGATAAAGGTCGACGGCAAGTTCGTAACACAGTTCGACTTTCCACTGAAGTCGGGGATGAAAGTATCCGTCAGCAAGGCCAAGCGCGAAGACTTGCAGCTGAAGAGCCGCTACGTGAAAATTGTCTACGAAGACAAGTATCTCGTGGTCGTCGAAAAAGCGGCCGGAATACTGTCGATGGCCGCCGGACACAGCTCGCTTAACGTAAAATCAGTGCTCGACGACTATTTCCACAAGAGCCACCAACGCTGCACGGCGCACGTCGTACACAGGCTCGACCGCGACACGAGCGGACTCATGGTCTACGCCAAGGACATGGCGACGGAGCAGACGCTCGAGCACAACTGGCACGACATAGTTTACGACCGCCGTTATGTAGCTGTCGTGAGCGGAGAGATGGAGGACGAAGGCGGCACGATAGCCAACTGGCTGAAGGACAACAAGGCTTACATCACATATTCGTCGCCGACGGACAACGGCGGCAAGTACGCCGTCACCCATTTCCATACGCTGGCGCGCACGACCGAGCATAGCTTGGTTGAATACAAGCTGGAGACCGGCCGCAAGAACCAGATACGCGTCCACTCGGCCGACATGGGGCATCCTGTTTGCGGCGACATGAAATACGGCAACGGCGACGATCCTATCGGCCGCCTGTGCCTGCATGCATACATGCTCTGCTTCCACCACCCTGTAACGGGAGCGCCGATGGAATTTGAAACCCCTATTCCCACCGCGTTCAAGAGACTGTTCAAATAAGTCCGCAACGTAACATACGGACACGAAAACAACAGTACAAACATAAAAAAGACGGATAATGAACAACTTTGCTTATTATATCTTCTGCGGCATCGTGATCATCGTCGCCATACTCGCCATAAAGAAAGTGGCAGGATGTTTGTTCCGGGTCGTACTCCTGGCAATAGCCGCAGCCGTGCTGGCGGCGGTGTATTACTACTTCCTTAAATAACATCCGGGGAAAACAAGGGGGCAAACTCGGAGACTTGAGAATCATAATTTCCTGAAATTCCAATACTTACCATTACATCGGGAGAAACGACATGAATGACGCTTTTGTTTTTTACCGTTATCCGCATGCCGGCGAATACACCATAATGCGCCAGACCAAGGGCGTGCCTGCGGCGTTGGGCGCTTATGAAGAAGTCGACGGCATGTCGGGGTTCGTATTCGCCCCGTTCAGGATAACGGCGGGATGCCCGTTGCTTGTACTTAAGCCCGACATTGTTGAACAACGGGCAATCGACGGCAATATCGATTTCAACACGACAATGTTCGCCCGACGCGACTTAAAAGGCGAGCGCGGGGCATACGGCAACGTGTTCAAGCTTTTCCACGACAAGCTTGAAAGCGGACGTTTCAGTAAAATAGTGTTGTCACGCCGCTCGCTCGAACAATCCTGCGGCGACATCAGCCCTGCGAAACTGTTCCTACGCGCATGCGCCCTATACCCTCGCATGTTCGTCGCGTTAGTATCAATGCCGCAATGCGGCACGTGGCTTATGGCCACGCCCGAAATCTTGATCGAAAGCGACGGGCCGCGATGGCACACCATGGCCGTTGCCGGCACCATGCACATTGAAGCGGAACGCGACACTGACGCAAACCTATCATTGCGCAAAACGGCCGGCGACATAAGCGAGTGGAACGCCAAGAACATACAAGAGCAAAAATACGTGTCGCAATACATCCTTGACTGCCTGAAGGATTTCGCCGCCGACATTGAAACGACCGGACCTTATTCGCTGCGCGCAGGCATGGTGAAGCATCTGGCAACCGACTTCACGTTCACAATCGGGCAAGGCCGCACGCCCGGCGGGATGATCAGCGCACTACACCCCACCCCGGCCGTGTGCGGCATGCCCAAGGCCGACGCCTACCAATACATCAACGATAATGAGGGATACGACAGGATGTATTACAGCGGATTCGCAGGTCCGCTCAACCGCCCGGAAGGCACCCATCTGTATGTCACCCTGAGATGCATGCAGGCAAACGGGCACGACTACCGGCTTTACGCCGGAGGCGGACTGCTTCGCGGCAGCGAGGAAGAGTCGGAATGGCTCGAAACCGAAACAAAAATGGAGACAATGAGAAGATGTTTGGCAATAAGGAGAACATAAACATACTGACGGCTTTACTCGTAGCGCACGGCGTAAAGAGGACGGTAGTCTGCCCCGGTTCGAGAAATGCGCCGATAGTGCACAACCTTAACGAATGCGGCAAAATAAGATGTATCCCGGTGACAGACGAACGCTGCGCCGGCTTCTACGCCCTCGGCATGTCTCTTGCCACCGACACCCCCGTGGCCGTCTGCGTCACGTCGGGCACGGCCCTGCTCAATCTCGCTCCGGCCGTAGCCGAAGCCTCTTACCGCCACCACGGCTTGATAGTAATCTCCGCCGACAGGCCGTCGGCATGGATAGGACAGCTCGACGGACAAACATTGGACCAACCAGGAGCATTCGGACGTTTTGTAAGCAAATGCGTCAATCTTCCCGAGCCTCACGACGGCATAGAGCGTTGGCAATGCAACCGCATGGTAAACGAGGCCTTGCTGGCCGTTCGCAGCCGTGGACGGATGTCGGTGCATATCAACGTGCCGATAAGCGAGCCGTTGTTTGAGTTCGACACTGCCGCCTTGCCGCACGAGCGTGTGATTGAATCCATACGCCCGACACTCGACGTCCGCACATTCGGGACGTATGTGGTAAAGGCTCTTCTCGCTGCACGCAAGCCTATGCTTGTCGTCGGACAACTCAACAGGCAATCTGTCGAAGTAGGTACAGCTCTCCAAACTATCAGCGGACGCATAGCCGTATTGTCAGAGCCCCTGTCTGACGGAACACCGCGCCCGGCCGACCTTGCCTTGGCGCGCGTCGGCATGGACGAGGATTACATGCCAGACTTCCTGCTATACGTTGGTGACACAGTCGTAAGCAAACGGTTGAAGAACTTTTTGAGAAAGGCAAGACAAGCAGTAGTCTGGGCTGTAGCCGAAGACGGCGAAGTACACGACACTCTGATGAATCAAACCGGAATGATCGAAGGCTCACCTGAAGAAGCCATACTGGCCGTTGCGGAAAATGTAAGAAATGAGGTCGGAAACGGCAATAACGCCTTCGCCAAGGCTTGGACAATACTTATGGAGGAAACAAGCGGACGTATTTCCACTTACCCGCCTGCGTATTCGCAAATGTCGGCCGTATGCGAATTTGAACGTTCACTGACAAAGGCGAAATATAAACGACACGTGCATTACGCCAACAGCAACGCCGTCAGGTTGGCATGCATTTTCGCCTCGCATTACGTATGGTGCGACCGCGGCGTGAACGGGATAGAAGGAAGCCTTCCTGTTGCGGCGGGATTTTCGACGGCCACCGACGATACCGTGTTTTGCGTCATCGGCGACTTAAGTTTCTTTTACGGACAAAACGCTCTTTGGAGCACAAGCTTAAGAGGAAATTTCAGGATGTTGTTGTTGAACAACCATTGCGGAGGCATATTTTACAGCTTGCGCGGACTACAAGACAGCCAAGCTTTCGGCACACTTGTCGCCGCAGGCCATGGAACCGACGCTAAAGGCACATGCGAACAAAACGGAGTTGCCTATCTTTCGGCGCACAATACCGAAGAGATGCGTCAGGGAATGGCATGGCTTACAGCATGCAAGGCCGAACGCCCGATGTTACTTGAAGTTTTCACTGACCCCGACGAGGACAAACGTGTAATAAAAGAATTCATGAACAAAATAATACAGCCATGACAAAAAGAGAATGGAAAACCATAGAAGGTTTCGACTTTAAGGAAATCTTATTTGAGGAATTTAACGGAATAGCCAAAATAACCATCAACCGCCCACGTTACCGCAATGCTTTCACGCCGAAGACGACATGGGAGATGAGCCAGGCATTCGCTTATTGCCGCGAAGCCCAACGAATAGGCGTAGTAATACTGACGGGAGCAGGCGACAAGGCTTTCTGCTCCGGCGGCGACATGCACGTCAAAGGACGCGGAGGGTACGTAGGCGAAGACGGGGTGCCGCGTCTCAACGTGCTTGACGTGCAAAAACAAATACGCTCGCTGCCTAAACCTGTAATAGCGATGGTCAACGGATACGCTATCGGCGGCGGACATGTACTTCACGTAGTATGCGACCTGACCATTGCCAGTGAAAATGCCATATTCGGACAAACAGGACCGAAAGTAGGCTCGTTCGACGCAGGTTTCGGAGCGTCATACCTCGCACGAATAGTCGGCCAGAAAAAGGCGCGTGAGATATGGTTCATGTGCCGCCAATATTCTGCGGCCGAGGCCGAACGGATGGGATTGGTAAACTGTGTAGTGCCGTTTGACAAGCTTGAAGACACATGCGTTGAATGGGCAGAGACAATGATGGAACGTAGTCCCTTGGCACTGCGCATGATAAAAGCCGGACTCAATGCCGAACTTGACGGACAAGCCGGCATACAAGAACTTGCAGGAGACGCGACAATGCTTTACTATTTTCTCGACGAAGCCCAAGAAGGCGGAAAGGCTTTCCTCGAAAAGCGTAAACCTGATTTCAAGAAATATCCCAAACTGCCATAAAAGCCTGAAAGATGCGATACAAGATAGACATTACACCAAGGATTTTCCACTTCAAGCAGCCGGCAGGAACTTCGCGCGGAACATACACCGAAAGGCAGTCTTGGTTCATCGAACTGACATCACCAGATGCACCAGAACACAAAGGAATAGGCGAATGCGCCCCATTGCCTGACTTAAGTTGTGATTATCAAACCGACTACGTAGACATATTACGCAACTTTTGCGATGAATTTGAAAACGAAGGTAATATCAACTATGTAAGAATGTCCGAATATCCTTCGATGCTTTTCGGATTAGAAACAGCGTTGGCCCATTTCAATGCCGGAACGACAGCCCTATTCGACACACCGTTCAGCCGCGGCGAAGAAGGCATTCCCATCAACGGGCTCGTGTGGATGGGGTCGTACGAGGAGATGCTTAAACGCATGGAAGAAAAAATAGGAAAAGGATTCCGTTGCGTAAAACTGAAAGTCGGGGCCATTGACTTTGACCTTGAGCTTGACCTTGTTAAAAAAATCCGCCAAAGGTTTTCCGCATCCGAAATAGAACTTAGACTAGACGCAAACGGAGGTTTCACTCCCGACGACGCTCTTTACAAACTCGAACTCCTGTCGCAATACGCCGTACACTCAATCGAACAACCGATAAAAGCACGCCAATGGAACCACATGGCACGCCTCTGCCGTGAATCACCATTGCCGATAGCTCTCGATGAAGAACTTATAGGCATCAACGATCCCTCGATGATGAAATACATGCTTAATATCATACGTCCGGCTTACATCATTTTGAAACCTTCATTGCACGGAGGCATGTACGGCACGGAAAAATGGATTGAAGCGGCACGTGAAAAAGACATAAAGACATGGATGACAAGTGCTCTTGAAAGCAACGTCGGACTCAACGCAATCGCCCAACTGGCAGCCAAGACATACGGCCCGCATATAACCATGCCGCAAGGACTCGGCACAGGACAACTGTTCACCGACAACATGGAAATGCCGCTTGAGATACGCGGCGACGAACTTTTCTATAACGCATGACCATATAGACAAGCATGGACTTACAGGATTTTCTTTCGGAGTGGAACAACGAGTCGGAAACGGTAACGGTGCGTACAAGCGGCTCTACCGGAACGCCTAAACCGATGAAAGTAGAGAAACGGCGCATGGAAGCAAGCGCGCGCCTTACATGCGACTTCCTCGGGCTGAATCCGGGCGACACCGCATTGCTATGCATGCCGTTAGACTATATTGCCGGTAAAATGGTGGTCGTCCGATCGCTTGTCCGCAACCTGAAGCTGATCAGCGTGAAACCATCAAGCCATCCGCTTGCCACTTTGTCTGAAGATCCAGTATTTGCAGCCATGACACCTATGCAAGTTTACGGCTGCATGCAAATAAGCGAAGAACGACGTTTGCTTGAGCAGACCAAACACCTGATCATCGGCGGAGGAGCTGTTGACCGTGAACTTGAAGAGCAATTGAAAGGTTTTCCCAATGCCGTATGGAGCACTTACGGCATGACCGAGACATTGTCGCACATCGCATTGCGCCGTATAAACGGAGCTAATGCCGACACTTGGTACACTCCGTTCAACGGTGTCGAAATTAATATTGCCGACGACGGTTGTCTTGTAATCTACGCTCCTGCCGTATGCGGGGAAACGCTACATACAAACGACTTGGCTGAACTCGCCGACGATGGACGGCGTTTCCGCATCATCGGCCGTAAGGACAATGTAATCGACAGCGGTGGTATAAAGATAAGCATGGAAGCCGTGGAAGAAGCGTTGCGCCCATATCTTAAAATACCGTTCTTGATAACAAAACGCCACGACCGCAGATTAGGAGAAGCCGTAACCATGCTGATAGAAAAAGGGCGTACGGACATAGCTTCCGTACGCCTTATATGCGAACAAACATTGCCTAAATACTGGTGTCCCAAATCATACTTGCCCGTCACCAAGATACCTCTAACCGAAACTGGTAAGCCCGCACGGGCCGAAGCCATTAAACTGGCAAGACTAGCAGCAGACGAAGCCGAGCCAGCCACAAAATGATGACCTTAACCCATTGTTATGTTTGAGCGCACACGGCTTAACGTTTCAGGTGTCATCTGCAAATAACTTGCGACGTAAACCAAAGGTGCGCGCAATGTAAGTTGCGGAGATAATTTACATAGTTTCTGATATCTGTCTTGCGCGGTTTCAAACCGTACCAAGTCGGCATGTATCTGAGAATTAATAAGCGACTCTTCCAATATTTTCCTATACAATATCTGTATGTTGACATTATGCAAGGCCACTTCCTCAAGTCTCGCTTTCGGCAAGGCATATATTAGGACTGGCTCAAGAGCCTCCACTTGCAAGTGGGTCGGTTCTTCCTTGAACAAGCTTTCAATACACATAATGACCTCGCCTTCAGGCCCCATGTGCTCTGTCACGTCCTTACCTTTCTTGAAATAGAACTGGCGCACCAAACCTTTCTCTATATAATAGATGTGACGGCACACTTCGCCTTCACGGAGAATCATTTCCCCCTTGGCGAATTTCATCGGCACGAGGACGCTCTCAAGGATGTCGAGCTCGTCATGCGTCATTGTGCTGTACTTGCGCGCAAGCTCGCGCGCAATGTCACGTGTGGTTTTCTGCGTTTCTTTCATTGGTATGGCCTCCTTTCTCTTGATCTCAATCCAACTTCAGCACAGCGAGGAACGCTTTCTGCGGAACCTCCACGTTGCCGATTTGCTTCATACGTTTTTTACCACGCTTCTGCTTCTCAAGCAATTTCCGCTTACGGCTAACGTCACCGCCGTAACACTTGGCCGTAACGTCCTTGCGCACGCACTTCACAGTCTCACGGGCAATAATCTTCGACCCTATCGCCGCCTGTATCGCAATGTCAAACTGCTGGCGCGGTATAAGTTCCTTAAGCTTCTCACACATCCTGCGGCCTAACGTCACGGCGTTGTCATTATGCGTCAACGTCGATAAAGCGTCTACAGGCTCCCCGTTAAGAAGAATGTCGAGCTTGGCGAGCTTCGACGGCCTGAAGCAGTCGACATGGTAATCAAACGAAGCATAACCCTTGGATATGCTTTTCAACTTATCGTAGAAATCAATCACAATCTCGCCCAACGGCAACATGAAATGCAATTCGACACGGTTGCCGCTTATATATTCCTGGTTTATCAGTTCGCCGCGCTTGTCAAGGCAAAGCTTCATTATCGGGCCTATATAATTAGTGTCGGTTATTATCGACGCACGTATGTAAGGCTCTTCTATATGATCTATCATCGTAGCATCCGGCAAGCCCGACGGATTATGGACTTCCCTTACCCCTCCCTGCTTGTCGTAAACCATGTAAGACACGTTCGGCACCGTTGTTATGACATCCATGTTGAACTCACGGTCCAGACGTTCCTGCACTATCTCCATGTGAAGCAATCCGAGGAAACCGCAACGGAAGCCAAATCCGAGAGCTACCGACGACTCCGGTGAGAATGTCAATGAAGCATCGTTAAGCTGTAACTTTTCCAAAGAGGCGCGCAGGTTCTCATAATCAGCAGGGTCGATCGGATAGACACCGGCGAACACCATAGGTTTTACTTCCTGGAAACCTGAAATGGCATCGCTGCAAGGATTGTTCACGTGCGTGATCGTGTCGCCTACCTTCACTTCCTTGCTGTCTTTAATGCCGCTGATGATATAGCCTACGTCACCCGTGCCAAGTCTCTGCCGCGGTATCATATCCATTTTCAGCACGCCGACCTCGTCGGCGACATACTCCATTCCGGTATTAAAGAACTTAACCTTATCGCCCTTGGCAATGCTTCCGTTTTCAATCTTGAAATAAGCTATTATGCCTCTGAACGAATTAAATACAGAGTCGAATATAAGGGCCTGCAACGGCGCGTCGGCATTCCCTTCTGGATGCGGCACACGCTCTACGACGGCATCAAGTATCTCTGGTATGCCCTCGCCCGTCTTGCCCGAAGCGCGTATTATCTCATCACGCTTACATCCGAGCAAGTCCACAATCTCGTCTTCCACCTCGTCGGGCATGGCCGACGGCATGTCGATCTTATTGATTACAGGGATTATTTCCAAATCTTGCTCCAAGGCCATGTACAAGTTGCTTATGGTCTGAGCCTGCACGCCTTGCGTGGCGTCAACGACAAGAAGGGCGCCCTCACAGGCGGCAATACTCCTCGACACTTCATAAGAGAAGTCAACGTGCCCCGGAGTGTCAATCAAGTTAAGTATGTATTTTGAACCATCGTGTTCATATTCCATTTGTATCGCATGGCTTTTTATCGTTATGCCACGCTCGCGCTCGAGATCCATGTCGTCAAGCATCTGCCCTTCGGTTACCTGAATGGTCTTCGTATATTCCAACAAACGGTCTGCAATGGTTGATTTGCCGTGATCAATGTGTGCGATTATGCAAAAATTTCGTATCTCGTTCATCAAGTTCAATATTTTGGAACGCAAATATACAAAAAATCAATATCCTATCCTAATAATTTGGTTATTTTTATGAATAAATTTAAAAAATCAGCACAATATGCCAAAAATGAAAAAGATATTAATTACTTTTGTAATACAAAACAACAGATTTGTCATGAAAAAATATTTATTACTCACTTTAAGCCTGGTTTTATTCTCCGCGTGCCATGAAAGTATTGAGGAAAGAGCCGAGCGCGAGGCCGCAGAGTTCACACGCAAGAATTGCCCGGTAGCCGTGTCTGAATACATCGTAAACGACAGCATGACTTGCGACAAGGACACGCGCACAATCCATTATTATTACACAGTAAAGGGCAAGGCCGACACAACGGCGATAGACTGGAGCATGGCTAAACCGGAACTGGTAAAAGGAGTAAAGGACGCAACAAACTTGCGCCTATACAAAGAGCACGGCTTTAACTTCGCATATACTTATTATTCGTCAAAGAACAAGAACAAAATACTTGTCGACGTAAAAATAACCCCTAAAGATTACAAGTAAGAAACGAACGTGGAAAAGTGATAAAGCGAGAATACCAACCAATCACTTTCCCACGATCTTACCGACAGGATGCGCCAATGCTATAAACCTAAAACATCATAAAGACCGCCGCGCCAGTCTGAACCGTTCTGCGGACAGAGCGTATTCAAGCCCAGGCGGCGCGCGGCTTCAACATTGCGCGGTCCGTCGTCTATGAACAGCGATTCTTCAGGCTTTATTTTTTCATTTTCGACTACAGTCTTGAAGAACGTCAAGTCGGGCTTCATTACCTTAAGCTTGTAACTTAGGTACAACGAGTCGAAATAATCCTCAAGCGAAGCCTTTCCGCCGTCGAAATCCTTACTCAATCCCCAACTCATCATGTAAGGGTTGGTGTTTGACAACAAAATGAGGCGGTACCCCTTGGAACGCAAGTCCCTAAGAGTCTCAAGGTTGCGCTGTGGCACCTCCTTGCGGTAGCCAAGCCACGCATGCTTGCACTCGTCGAACGAGAGTTCCCTCCCGACAAGCCTGCCAAGCTCCACGCGGAAATCATCAGCCGAAATCTTTCCTTCCTCTAGGTCGCCGAAGATACCCGTTTGGGTATAAGGGTCAAGATGGCGTTCGGCATCGGCCAAACCTAACGCCTTAAAGCGGCGCAAGGCCTCGTCATGGTCGATGGTCATTATCACGCCGCCCAAATCAAAAATCAGATTCTTTATCATATCAAATATCCGGGTTAAAGCAAAAAGGTGAAAAAATCAGAAATGCTTGATCGCGCGGTCCATCTCACGCCTGTCCTCCTTTTCCTTCAGCGTCTGCCGCTTGTCATACTCCTTCTTACCCCTGGCAAGGGCGATGTCCATCTTGGCGCGTCCCTTGGAGTCTATGAACACCAGCGTAGGCACAATAGTAAAGCCCACTTGCTTGGTGGCCTCCTGCAATTTGCGTATCTCGCGCTTCGTGAGCAGCAGCTTACGGTCGCGCTTGGCCTCGTGGTTGTTGTACGAGCCGAAGAAATACGGAGAAATGTTCATCCCTTTAACCCATATTTCCCCATTGTGGATATAGCAATAACTGTCCACGAGTGAGGCCTTTCCCATGCGTATCGACTTTATTTCAGTGCCGGTAAGCACAATACCTGCGGTAAACGTCTCGACAAAGAAATATTCGAACGACGCTTTCTTGTTGCGTATGCTTACCGGACTCTTCTTCCTTAACAGCTCTTCCTCTTTGTTCATACTAATCTAATATTTACGCTATGCTTTTTCAGCCACGCCCTCTACCGTAGCGAAGTTTTCAACATGTCCGTCAATATACCGGGCGACGGCTTCAACCCAGCGTTCCTCGTTCTCGACGAAGGTATCGTCAAGGTCGTCAAACTCCGGATAGTTCTCAAACATTGCCATAAACTCATCGTCTGTGCACTCGCGCTCTATCTCGCGTCCATACTTGCGGAACAGCTTGCCGGCCTTTTTCACCAGCGCGGCCAGGTCGTCGAGCCCCCACCCTCTTACCGCCTTTGCGAAAGGATTGAAGAACACGAACGGTCCCCAGCCGTTGTATATCAGCTGCACAAAACCTCCGTCCATCACTTCGTCGTGCAATGTCTTAAACACCACCAACGTCATTTGGTCGGCATTCAGCTTCTGCATCGTGTCGCCGTCTATGCGTCCGCCCATGCAGTCAAGAGCTGCTTGGTAAAACACGTTTACGAACTCGTCCATACCGGCAGACGCAGCTTCCCTAATCGTACTGTCGTTTATCTTTACAAGATTGTCCATTCAATATTATATTTTAGCAGACAAGCAGACGAGTTACGAGCAGGCAAGGAGATTTGTCTTGCCACATATATATATGTAAACAGTTTGCCTGCACGCAACTTATCTGCTTGTCCGCTTAAAAATTTACAGCCTGAACTTCAGGCATTCGCTGATGCGCTGCATCGTTGTAAGCCGTGTAGGCACAAGCGGAAGACGGAGCACGTTTTCAATCATGCCCATTTCGCTAAGCATAGCCTTTACGCCGGCCGGGTTACCGTCGACGAAAAGCAGGTTGAACAAGTCGGTGAACTTATGGTGTATCTTGCGTGCGCTCTCTATCTCGCCGTTCATCTCCAGCCTTATCATGCGTGAGAATTCCTTAGGCAGGGCATTGCCTATCACAGAGATCACCCCGACAGCGCCACAAGCCACCATCGGGAACGTCAGCGCGTCGTCGCCGCTTATCACGTCGAAACCATCCGGTTTGTTCTTTATAATCTCGTCCACCTGCTCAAGACTTCCGGCGGCTTCCTTTATGCCGACGATGTTGCCGCAGTCGCGTGCAAGGCGCAACGTTGTCTCAGCCTTCATGTTCACGCCTGTGCGCCCCGGCACGTTGTAAAGCACGACGGGCAGTCTTGTAGCGGCGGCTATCGCCTTGAAATGCTGGTAAAGTCCTTCCTGCGAAGGCTTGTTGTAATACGGACAAACGCTCAACACGCCGTCAATGCCTGAGAAGTCGCCAGTCTGCAACTCGGCCACGACATCGGCCGTATTGTTTCCGCCACACCCCATCAATATCGGCACCTTGCCGCCGGCCATGTTGACAACCATGCGCTTTATCTCAAGCTTCTCGTCACGCGTCAGCGTAGGCGTCTCTCCCGTAGTTGCCAATATGCAAAAGAAGTCGGCACCGTTGTCAAGTTGGTATGCCAACAACCGCTTAAGGGCCGGATAATCAACGGAGCCGTCTTGGGCGAAAGGCGTAACAAGGGCTATGCCCATGCCCTTAAATATATTATGTGCCATAAAAAACCACTTTTCCTTTATAAATCGAATGCAAAAATACTATTTTTACATCAAAACGCAAAACAAATGACATTTTTTAGCAAACAAGCTTTTCAGCAGACAATCTTTTCAGCAGACGAGCAGACAAGTGACGAGCACACAAGCAAATTTGCCTTACCGCTAATCTGTCAATAACATGCCAGCTTGTCTGCTTGTCACTCGCCTGCTGAAAAATCAAACAATCCTGCAACGGCCCACTTCGACATCCTTGCCGCCGTCGCGTCTCGCTTTAACGATGCGGATGCATACGGCACCGTCGGCTTGGTCCTCACGGTAGAAGTCCAAACGGTCGCCGTAATGGCTTTCGGCCACATAGGCAATGTCGAAACGGCTCACCCTGTGGGCGGCATGCCATTCGAGCGGAAAAAGGTTGAGCACATGCTCAATGTATTTTATGCTGTTGATGTGGCCGTTCACGTCCACGTCGCTGTAATGCGTTTCCACCGAAGCCACGAAGCGCGCCCCGGTGCTCATCTTTACACGCGATAGCGGAGCCATAGGGCACGGCCTGTCGGCATAAACGTAATCGGCTATCGCGCCGTCCTTAACGGCAAGTATGTTCTGCGGCTGGCGCGTGGCGGTGTCGATCATCGCCCAAATGCTCCGCCCGTAACCATACACGCGGTCGGCATCGGCAGAATCGACAATGCGGAAATTCCTGTGCGTGAAATACTTCATCACGCCCTCTATCCACGTCTCCACGTTGAAACGCGCGTACTCCGTAGGCATCTCTACAATCTCCAGCGCCAGGCGCGACAGCACCCACGTCTTGTTCTCAGGATTCAGACTGTCCATGCCGAAGCCGCGCTCAGTGGCGTGGAAGTCGGCGGCGTTAAGAATATGGTTGCCCAAGTGGCCTATGAACAGCCTCTTGGTGAAATCACAATGGAACGGCTCTGCCAAGAATCCGTATGTCCCTACCCTTTCAAGCATATCTGTCATCGTTGGTTTATATTTTCAGCGCAGCACCGTGAAAATAAAAGCACGCTTTAAAATTCCACGTGTCTGCTTATCATATTGCAAATTTATGAAAAATTTCCCGATCCGCATACCTGTGCTATAAGAAAAATGCATGTTTGCAAGCGGAGACACGACATTTATAAATGAAATCGGGCAAACGCAAGCAGTACTCCCATAATTACATTTTGCAACAAATTCAAGACAAAGCCCTACTTCTTGATTTGCCATAACGCTATGAGAACGCGATATTCTGAAACAAAAACCTTCCGGCCGGAAACACTCAGGGAAATGCGTGCAAACGCAATCAGCTGACAGTCAGGCATATACCCCGAAAACAATAAGAACCGTGCAACATTCCACAGCCGTTAAGCATGCGGAACGCCGCATTTTCAAGCTGGAAACACGGCGTTTTACGCTTGAAAAAACGGCATTTTGATATGAAAAACACCGTGTTTTACCAAGCGAACGGCCATGTTCCGGCCGTCACCTCGGCCAGGACGCACTTGAAAAGACGGGAAAAGACCGTCGCAAAATCCTATTTCACGGATTCCCACGAGCATTTCCATAATGACACTTTGCTATGCCTACGCCGTCGAAACCTTACGGATTGGACAATCAGCGGGAACGTGACACCCGCATTCAACAGTCGGGCAGTCTCGATTCCGGCACGACTTATTTTTACCCTTGATGCTCTCCGCGGCCAATCTAAAGCATGCAGCCACGCATAAAAGAAAAACAAAAAATAGTAAAATTAATGCAAAATAAGGAGCGAATAGTTCACTCATAATGAAATAAGGAGTATTTTTGCCGTAAAATATCTAAACAATAATGACAAAATGAAGAAAATCTTATTAATGTCGCTGATGCTGATGCTCACGGTCTACTATGCTTCGGCACAAAAACAGGCACAAATCAAGTTCGACAAACTGACTTGCAATTTCGGTAAATTCTCAGAGAAAGACCCCGTGCAGAAGTGCACGTTCACTTTTACAAACATCGGCGATGCCCCGCTGATAATAAACCAAGCCGTCGCAAGCTGTGGTTGCACCGTGCCCAAATATACGAAGAAGCCCGTAGCCCCCGGTCAGAAAGGGACTCTCGACGTAACTTACAACGGAAAGGGAAGGTTTCCCGGACATTTCAAGAAGACAATAACCGTCAGGACTAACGGCAAACCAGAAATGACGCGCCTTTACATCGAAGGCACCATGGAGGAAGCGAAATAAATACGGTTAAGAGCCGGTAATTAAGGGTTAAGAGTTAAAGGACATGCAACCGATAAGGCATATTTCCTTTAACTCTTAACCCTTATTTTTATGACCAGTTTAGAAAGAGTACGAGAATCCTATCGACATGTATTCCTTAAACTGCCAATAGCCAAGGTCGTGGTCGCGGTTTGACGTACCGTCGTCAAAGCGTGGATATATGAACAAGTTTGACGAAATGTATTTATTAAACTGGAATGTTATCGTATTCTCCCATTCCAGTTCCGTGCGCTTGTATGTAGTATATCCGTAAAGGCGGGTCTTCCACTTTATAAGCTCGGAGAACGTCCAAGTAAGATCGAAAGTACATTCCGAACCGAAATCGTTTAACGTGTGCTCGCCTTCCTTCAGGCCGTAGTTGGTCGCAAGGCTCTTACGGCCGACGTACTTGAAGTTGTAGGCCAGCGGAGCGAGCTGTATCGACCCCTTCAACTTGCCGTTAAAAGCGTCTACGTTATAGCTCATACCAAGCGAGAAATTCATGTTAAGCGGCGACAATATGTCGGAGTAGACATCGGGGTCGTTGCTCTTATATCCGCGCATGAACTGGGTGTAAGCCACAAGCTGAAGGGTGTAATACCAACTTTTCGTAGCCTGCAATCCTAATTTGCCCGTATACCTTATAAGGTCTTCGGATGTCTTGAACGAGTGAAGGGTGTCGCCGCGCGACGTCTGGAAACCGAGCTTCAGCTCCAACTTGTTCTCAAACTTCACTTTCTGCTTATTGTTGAAATTAGCTTGGAGCGTGGCGCTGCCAAGCATTGAATAATTGCTTTCGCCGCCTTTATACCAATTGTCGGAAATGAAGTTCTGCAGGAACTGCAAATAATAATCGCCGCTGAAAGTCCAGAAGTTAGGCTTGTCAACAACTATTTCAAGCGGGATGTCGGGCGTTTCGTCCGGCGCGACGTCGCCGTTCCTCACATATTCCACCTTATGGTGCAACGGCCTGGTTATATCTTCATGCAGTGAACCGGCCTTGCGTATCTCGCCCTCCGTAGACACCACACGCCCGGGGCTGCGCAGATAAGCGGCCATCAAGGCGCGGTCGATGGCAATGTCTACTCCGTCGGCCGTCCCACGGTCGAGAGTCATGCCGCTCCTTGCCACGGAATGGTAAAACGTGAGCGGTGCGAAAAGCTTGAAATAGCGGGCGTCAGGGTCGGGCGCAACGCCATCCCTGAGCCTAATACCGTAAAGCGAATCCGCCTTGGCACGGTAGGCCTTAAGCGAATCGCCGTATGCAACGACTAACGAAGAATCGGGCCGCGCGGGGCGTTGGGCCTGGCGGTGGCGCACACCCCGTTGTCCGTAAACCGCCACGGCGCACACGGACAATACGACGGCCAATAAAAGTTTAAGCTTCATCCCAAGAAAATTAAAATCAGATTGCAAAGTTAGCATTAATTTCACAATTATAATATAGGTTGTCGTTTTTTCACTAATAAAGAGATTATAATTTGGGCGTATCAGCATTTTTTCTTAATTTTGCACGTCATATTTTTATTTCGTATTTAGTAATCAAAATATTATAACAGTGGCAGAAACAAAATACATCTTCGTCACAGGCGGTGTAGCATCCTCGCTTGGCAAAGGAATAATATCGTCGTCAATCGGCAAACTGCTCCAAGCCAGAGGCTACAACATCACAATCCAAAAGTTCGACCCGTACATCAACATCGACCCGGGCACGCTCAACCCCTACGAACACGGCGAATGCTACGTGACAGTCGACGGCCATGAGGCCGACCTCGACCTTGGGCACTACGAGCGCTTCACCGGCATACAGACGACCAAGGCCAACAACCTTACGACCGGGCGCATATACAAGTCGGTAATCGACAAGGAGCGCCGCGGCGACTACCTCGGGAAGACCATCCAAGTAATACCGCACATCACGGACGAAATAAAGCGCAACGTGATGCTGCTGGGCAAAAAGAACAATTACGACTTCGTAATCACCGAAATCGGCGGAACAGTGGGCGACATAGAAAGCCTGCCTTTCCTCGAAAGCATACGACAGCTTAAATGGGAGCTGGGCAAGAGGGCGCTCTGCGTACACCTGACTTACATACCTTACCTCGCCGCCGCAAAGGAGCTGAAAACCAAGCCCACGCAGCACTCCGTCAAGGAACTGCAAAGCGTCGGCATACAGCCTGACATCCTCGTGCTCAGGACAGAGCATCCGATAAACGACGGCATACGCAAGAAAGTGGCGAACTTCTGCAACGTTGATTTCGACGCCGTGGTGCAAAGCGTCGACATGCCTACGATTTACGAAGTGCCCGTGCGCATGCAGGAACAGAAGCTCGACGAGACCATACTCCGCAAAATGGGCGAGCCTATCGGCGAGACCCCGACGCTGGGGCCGTGGCGCTCGTTCCTTGAACGCAGGCACAAGGCAACCGAAGTGGTTAACATCGGCCTCGTAGGCAAGTATGACCTGCAGGACGCTTACAAGAGCATACTTGAAAGTTTGTCGCAAGCCGGTACGTATAATGACTACAAGGTAAAAGCGACATTCATCAACAGCGAGAAACTGAACGAACAGAACGTAGAGGAAAAGCTATCAGGCATGGACGGCATCGTAATATGCCCGGGCTTCGGCCAACGCGGCATAGAAGGAAAGATTGTCGCCGCACATTACACCCGCACGCACGACATCCCCACATTCGGTATATGCCTCGGCATGCAGATGATGGTTATAGAATTCGGACGAAACGTGCTTGGATATGAAGACGCCAACAGCCGCGAAATGGACGAGAAGACTCCCCACAACGTCATCGACATAATGGAGGACCAGAAGAACATAACCGACATGGGCGGCACAATGCGCCTCGGCGCATACGAATGTGTATTGAAACAAGGTTCGCGCGTGTTCAATATTTATAAGAAAGAACACATACAGGAACGCCACCGCCACCGCTACGAGTTCAACAACGACTTCGAGCAGGAATACGAGCGCGCAGGCATGAAATGCGTCGGCAGGAACCCTGAAAGCGACTTGGTTGAAATCGTAGAGATACCCGGCTTGAAATGGTACATCGGAACGCAGTTCCATCCTGAATACTCAAGCACCGTGCTGCATCCGCACCCCCTGTTCCTCGACTTCGTCAAGACGGCGATAGAAAACAAGAACAGTAAAACCAAATAAGAACCATACAGTTTTCTAAAAAATGGATAAGAATACGATTATCGGTTTTGTCCTTATCGCAGCGCTACTGATAGGCTTCAGTTGGTACACAAGGCCTTCTGAAGAGGAAATAGCGCAACAAAGGAAACAAGACTCAATAACCGCCGTAGCAAAAGAAAAGGCCGAACAGCAACTGAAAGCCGAACAACAGGCCGAGCAAGCCAACGCCGCCAAGCAAGCGGCGCAAGACACTACCGTAGCGTTTTATAAGGCGTTGAACGGAAAAGCGCAAAACGTTGTCTTGAAGAACTCTAAGGTTGAACTTACGCTCAACACCAAAGGAGGTGTTGTGGAAAAGGCTGTGCTGAAAGGATTCAAGGACAACAGGGGAAGCAACGACCTTACGCTGTTCGACGAAAAGAACCAGTCGTTGAAGTTCATGCTGGCCGGAAAAGAGACTAACATCATAACGAGCGACTTGTTCTTCACTCCCTCAAACGTGACCGACTCCACCGTAACCATGACAGCCGACGCCGGCAACGGCAGGTCGCTTGTCATGAACTACAGGCTCGGCAAGGACTACATGCTCCACTTCTCGATGCAGGCCAACGGCCTTGGCGGCATGTTTGCGCCGAACTACGACAAGATGGACATTGTTTGGACCGACCTCTGCCGCCAACAGGAAAAAGGATTTACGTTCGAGAACCAACACTCGTCGCTGACTTACCACATGACCGACGGCGGAACGGACAACCTGAGCGAAACCAGCGAAAAGGTGGACGAGAAGATTGAGGACGTTATCGACTGGGTCGCATTCAAGAACCAGTTCTTCAGCGCGGTAATGATTGCCAAGGACGATTTCGGAGCAAACTCGTTGATGACAAGCATTCCGCAAGAGAAAGGCTCAGGCTTCCTGAAACACTATGCCGCTAAGATGAAAACGTCTTTCGACCCGACGGGGAAAACACCTACGGAACTTGAATTCTATTTCGGCCCCAACGACTTCAACCTCCTGAAAAGGGTTGAAAAGCAAAGCACCTTCAACAAGGATCTCGAGATGCAACGTCTTGTTTACTTAGGTTGGCCGTTGTTCCGCATAATCAACCGTTGGTTTACGATCTACGTATTCGACTGGCTGACGGCGATGAACATCAACATGGGCTTCGTGCTCATACTGATAACACTGTTGCTCAAACTCATCACTTACCCATTGGTAAAGAAGAGCTACATGTCGTCTGCCAAAATGCGTGTGCTAAGGCCGAAAATAGAAGAAGCAACGAAGCAATACAACAAGCCGGAAGACCAGATGCAGAAGCAGCAGGCAATGATGGCAATGTACTCAAAATACGGCGTAAGTCCGTTGAGCGGCTGCCTGCCGATGCTCATACAAATGCCTATCTGGATTGCGATGTTCAACTTCGTGCCAAACGCGATACAGCTGCGAGGCGAAAGTTTCCTTTGGATCAGCGACCTTTCGACTTACGACCCGATTATCGAATGGAATAAGAACATCTGGCTTATCGGCGACCATCTCAGCCTTACGTGCATCTTGTTCTGCGCCGCAAACGTGCTTTACTCCGTACTGACAATGCGCCAGCAGAAAGACCAGATGATAGGAGCGCAAGCCGAACAAATGAAGATGATGCGTTGGATGACTTACCTCATGCCCGTGTTCTTCTTCTTCATGTTCAACGATTACTCGGCAGGACTTAACTTCTATTATTTCATATCGTTGTTCTTCAGCGCAGCCATAATGTGGACACTTCGCAAAACGACAAATGACGAGAAACTGTTAAGCATACTCGAAGCCCGCTATCAGGAAAACAAGAACAATCCTCAAAAAATGAGCGGACTGGCAGCCAGGCTCGAAGCCATGCAGAAGCAGGCGGAGGAACTAAAGAGGCAACGCGAGCAACAAGAAAAGGCGAAAGGGAAATAACCTCGTAAAGGCAGGCCTCGCGCCTGCCTTTATATTAAAATCATGATATTATGAATAAAACATTGATTATTGCGGCCGCAATTGCCGTCGGCTGTAATTCCGCAAAAGCGCAAGGAGCAGTGGACTTCATCGGAAAAAACGACATCGTACTCAAAAACGACCTCATGACACCTGAGGCACTTTGGGCCATGGGACGCATCGGGGGCCATCAAGCTTCACCCGACGGCAAAAGCATCGTCTACCAAGTAAGTTATTACAGCGTAAAAGAAAACAGGAGCCATACGGTGATTTACGTTATGGACGCTGACGGTAAAAACAACAAAATGCTTACGGCGGGCGCAAAAAGCGAGACCGACGCCGTATGGATTGACAACGGGCAAAAGATAGCATTCCTCTGTGACGGGCAAATATGGGAAATGAATCCTGACGGTACCGGGCGCAAACAGCTAACGAACGACAAAACAGGCATCGACGGTTTCATGTTCTCACCGGACGAGAAGAAAGTCATATTAATAAAACAGATTCCTTATCATGAGACTATAAAAGAAAATCCGTCAGATCTTCCAAAGGCTACCGGACGCCTGATAACAGACATGAACTACAGGCACTGGGACGAGTATGTTGAATCCATTCCCCACCCGTTCATAGCGGAAGTGTCGGCAAACGGAATAAGCGAGGGCGTCGACATCATGCAGGGCGAACCTTACGAAAGTCCGGTAAAGCCCTTTGGAGGAATTGAACAATTCGCATGGAGCCCCGACTCCAAGACTATAGCTTATACTTCACGCAAGAAGACTGGAATAGAGTATGCTATCTCGACCGACACCGACATATACCTTTATGACACACAAACAAAGAAGACGGTCAACATTTGCAAACCCGAAGGTTATAAAGAGCCCAAGATCGACCCAACGAAGTCGATGAAGCGCCAGGCGGTAAACTCTGAAGAAAACCTGAAGAACAATCCTGGATATGATACAAACCCGCAATATTCGCCCGACGGACAATACATCGCATGGCAAAGCATGCCGCGCAACGGTTATGAAAGTGACCGCAACCGTCTCTGCGTCTACAACGTAAAATCAGGGCAAAAGACTTACGTAACAGAAACGCTCGACACGAACGTCGACGCATTCTGCTGGGGAACCGATTCCGAAAGCCTTTATTTCCTCAGTGTGTGGCACGGATGCGAGAACATTTACCAAACCAATTTGGAAGGGAAGGTAAGACAACTGACCGACGGATGGCATGATTACGGCTCGATACAGCTGCTTAACGACGGTAAAAAACTGCTTGCCGAACGCCACAGCATGTCGCAGGCCTCGGAACTTTACGTTATCACCCCTGCCAAAAAGGAAAAAGAGTCCAAGGCCGAACAAATAACGTTCGAGAACAAACACTTGTACGATAAAATGACATTTGGCAAGATACAGCAACGATGGGTGAAGACAACCGACGGCAAAGACATGCTTTATTGGGTCGTACTCCCATCACATTTTGACGAGACAAAGAAATATCCGACGCTTCTTTTCTGTGAGGGCGGACCGCAAAGCCCTGTATCGCAGTTCTGGAGCTACCGCTGGAACATGCAGATAATGGCCGCCAACGGATACGTCGTAATCGCGCCCAACCGTCGAGGCCTGCCTGGATTCGGAAGCGAATGGAACGAAGAAATCTCAGGCGACTGGACGGGACAATGCATGAAAGACTATCTCACCGCCATTGATGACGCATGCAAGAACCTGCCTTTTGTCGACAAGGACCGTCTCGGAGCCGTAGGCGCAAGTTTCGGCGGATTCAGCGTCTACTATCTTGCAGGACACCATGACAAGCGTTTCAAGTGCTTCATCGCCCACGACGGAGCATTCAACCTCGAGTCGATGTACACGGATACAGAAGAAGCATGGTTCAGCAACTGGGAGTATGATGACGCCTTTTGGAACAAGGACATGACTGAGAACGCAAAAAGGACATACGCCAACTCTCCGCATAAATTCGTCGACAAGTGGGATACGCCAATACTCTGCATACACGGCGAAAAAGACTACCGCATCAACGCCAACCAAGGCATGGGCGCATTCAACGCCGCAAGAATGAGGGGCATTCCGGCGGAACTGTTGCTCTACCCCGACGAAAACCACTGGGTGCTTAAGCCGCAAAACGGAATACTCTGGCAGCGCACTTTCTTCAATTGGCTTGACAGATGGCTCAAATGATTTTAGGAGTTAAGAATAAAGAGTTGAGGAAATATGCACTGTCAACTATCAGGCCGTGCATATTTTCTTATCCATAAAACAGTTAACATACAAATAAAAAACAAAATCATGACAGAAACAATACAAAAAACACTCCGCGACTCAGCCGCCACAAGATGGACGGTGCTGTTCTTCCTTGCGTTCGCGATGTTCTGCTCATACATATTCATGGACATCCTTTCGCCAATCAAAGACCTAATGCAGTCCACACGCGGATGGGACTCAACTGCTTTCGGAACAATGCAAGGCTCTGAGACATTCCTCAACGTGTTCGTATTCTTCCTTATTTTCGCCGGAATCATCCTCGACAAGATGGGGGTACGCTTCACCGCCGTCCTCTCGGGTGCGGTAATGCTGGTCGGTGCAACGATCAATTGGTACGCCGTGACCGAGATGTTCATCGGCAGCAACCTTGAAACTTGGTTCAACAACAACCTCAACTACATACCAGGCTTCGACGAGCTCGGCATCTCGCCGTTCTACCGTGGTATGCCGGCGTCTGCCAAATTCGCGGCCATCGGCTTCATGATATTCGGCTGCGGTGTCGAAATGGCAGGCATAATGGTGTCACGCGGAATCGTAAAATGGTTCAAAGGACACGAAATGGCATTGGCCATGGGGTCTGAAATGGCATTGGCACGCCTCGGCGTTGCAACCTGCATGATATTCTCGCCGGTTTTCGCAAAACTCGGGGGCGACATCGACGTTTCACGCTCAGTAGCTTTCGGCGTAGTGCTCCTGATGATCGCCCTGATAATGTTCATCGTCTATTTCTTCATGGATAAGAAGCTCGACGCACAAACTGGCGAAGCCGAAGAGAAAGACGATCCGTTCAAAGTCAGCGACATAGGCAACATCCTGCGCAGCAGCGGTTTCTGGCTCGTAGCCCTGCTTTGCGTACTCTATTATTCGGCTATCTTCCCATTCCAGAAGTACGCAGTCAACATGCTTCAGTGCAACCTGACGTTCACCGAGCTACCATCCGATTCGTTTTGGGCCGGCAACACGGTAACAGTCATCCAATACGTCATCATGCTCATTGTTGCGGCCGCAGCGTTTGCCAGCAACTTCTCAAAAACAAAAAGCATGCGCACGCTGATGCAAATCGTCGCCGTAGCCGCGCTCGTCGTATTCTGCTACATGGGCTACATGCGCCAAAGTGCTGAAACCGTATTCGCAGTATTCCCGCTTTTAGCCGTAGGCATCACCCCCATTCTCGGCAATTACGTCGACCACAAGGGCAAGGCCGCCTCAATGCTCGTCGTAGGCTCGCTGCTCCTCATAGCATGCCACCTTACGTTCGCGTTCATCCTGCCGATGTTCAAGGGCAACGCCGTTGGCGGAGTCATCATCGCCTACATCACAATACTTGTATTGGGAGCCAGCTTCTCGCTCGTTCCCGCTTCGTTGTGGCCGAGCGTGCCAAAGCTTGTCGATGCCAAAATAATCGGCAGTGCTTACGCCCTGATATTCTGGATACAGAACATAGGCCTGTGGCTCTTCCCGCTACTTATCGGTAAAGTGCTCGACAAGACCAATCCGCAGCTTGTCGCCGACCTGCAAAACGGTCTCATATCACCACAAGAAGCAGCCGTGTCTTACGATTATACGGCACCGCTCGTAATGCTTGCATGCCTCGGCGTTGCGGCCCTGATTCTTGGGTTCGTGCTGAAGATCGTAGATAAGAAGAAAGGTTACGGCCTTGAAGAGCCAAACATTAAAGATTGACACATATCCACCGACAATACGCCTAATGGCAAGGTAAGATTTTGATATTGCGCAAATCGACCCCTATCAGCCATCAGGCCGCATTGTTTAGATTTAAGTTAGGAAGAAAGAGGCGTTCACGGTTAATATTTTTCCGTGAACGCCTCTTTTCATACGTTGGTTAGGCTAATGATTGCCACTAAAAATGTAAGCAGTCTTTAAGGGCCTGTGCATATTCTCCTTTATTCATGTTTTGCTTACGTGCGTTTATATATGCAATCGCCAAAAGCCGACTACAGCTTTTACCCCAATAGGTCATTAACCAGCATTTCTTCAGATTGTGAAGTCAGTACTATGACTCTTCGCCTTATCTTATCCACCATCGGCTATCCCACTATTTTGCGATACATGGCATATTGGATTGCAAAAGACGGCATTCCGCATTGTCGTTTGCCGTCTTTCGCATCATAAAAGGATGTATATTGCAAAGTCCTTAACTGTTTTTACTTTTGAATCTCTCCGTTGATGCGTTTCCGTACAATTGAGCATGCCTTTTGGAACAGTGCCGACCGTTCCATGGTATTCATCATTTCCTTGAACCGGCAGGCCGGTATGGTGAATGTCAATTCATCCTTGGGAACCAGCGGGCGCGCCGACGGGTCGAGCATGCCGATGAAGCAGCGGCGGCCACCCTCGGCATTTTCCTTGGCTGCAAACGTCACGATGCCGCAACATCCCGAGGCGAACCGCGTGCATACAGCGTCGGCGGCGTTGTTGTCATAAAACGCCCACGAGCACAGTCCGGACAGCACGTCGGGCGTAGCAAAGAAGAGTATTCCCTCCACTTCGTCAAGATTGTCAATATGATCCATGCGCACGAAATTGAGGTAAGGTTTTTCAGACAAGCGTATGTCCAGCCGGTCGATGCATTCCTTCACCATTTCCTTGGTCTGCTTATAGTGTTCCGTCTCCGACACAAACACCGGCACATAGTCGGGCATGGGGGCAAAAGCGGTATAGAGGGCACCGCCACCGCAAAGCACATTGTCGGCAGACAGAGTCAACGGTTCCCCGTAGCACACCTTGCGTATCGCGCCAATCATGCACCTAGGTATCTTCCTCACTTCCGCCACGGCCTTATCGCTGTAGCCGAAGGCCACGGGGAAAGGCACACTCTCACCGAAAGCCTCAGTGTATTTGGTTATAAACTCCTGTATGGTCATATTTTTTCGGATTTTCACGTTCATTCCTAAATGTCATCTTTCCGTTTCTTCAACGGCACTTGGTGTGGTTCTATTCAGGCATATACGTTCTGATGACGATGTGGGTGAAGACTTTTAAATCCAAATCGGTCATTAAACTTCCCGGCATAAACGTAAAAAACAACCTGAAATCTAATGACCGATTGGCTTTACGAATCAGAACTCGCTCGTAAAATGGAAGCGGATATTCTTGAAATCCTGCCGTGCCATCTGCAGCACATAGCCTGAATCAGCCAAGAAAACGTCGCGGCCGTCCTTATCCTTGGCCATGTATTGATATTTACGCTTCTTGAACGACTCAAGTTCGGCCTGGTCGTCAGAGTCAATCCAACAAGCCTTATAAAGATGGACAGGCTCCCAACGGCACTTGGCGTTATACTCATTCTCAAGACGGTATTGTATAACTTCAAACTGAAGCTGACCGACCGTGCCGATGATCTTGCGGCCGTTAAACTGGTTGACGAACATCTGCGCCACGCCTTCGTCCATCAGTTGGTCGATGCCCTTGTTAAGCTGCTTGCTCTTCATAGGGTCGTCGTTCTCGATATACTTGAACATTTCGGGAGAGAACGAGGGCAAGCCGCGGAAATGCAACAGTTCGCCGTCGGTAAGAGTGTCGCCAATCTTGAATATTCCATTATCAGGCAAGCCCACTATATCGCCGGGCCAGGCTTCGTCGATGGTACTTTTACGCTGGGCCATGAACTGCGTAGGCGACGAGAAGCGGACGGTCTTGCCCATGCGCACATGCAGATAAGGATGATTGCGCTCGAAACGTCCGCTGCACACCTTGCAGAACGCTATGCACGAACGGTGGTTGGGGTCTATATTAGCCGTTATCTTGAAGATGAAACCCGTAAACTTAGGTTCTTCGGGCATTACGTCACGTTCTTCAGCCTTGGTAGGACGCGGACTTGGGGCTATCTCGACAAAGCAATCAAGCAACTCTTGCACGCCGAAATTGTTAAGCGCACTACCAAAGAAAACCGGTGCGACTTCGGCCTTACGGTAATCCCCAACGCTGAACCCAGGATAAACACCGTCAATCAGTTCCAGGTCGTCACGCAGTTTCCTTGAATCTGACTCACCTATATGGTTTTCAAGTTCCACGCTGTTTACGTCGACCTCGACTTTCTCCGTGACGCGCTGCTTGTCGGGTGTAAACAAGTCGAGCTTGTTTTCATATATGTTATAAACGCCCTTGAACTTTGCTCCTTGGTTTATAGGCCACGAAAGCGGACGGACATGTATTTCAAGTTCTTTCTCAAGCTCGTCGAGCAAGTCGAACGGATCGCGCCCCTCGCGGTCCATCTTGTTTATGAATATAATCACAGGGGTGTTGCGCATACGGCAAACGTTCATCAACTTGCGCGTCTGAGCCTCAACGCCTTTCGCACCGTCGACAACGATTATTGCCGAGTCTACGGCTGTAAGCGTGCGGTATGTGTCTTCGGCGAAGTCTTGATGGCCCGGCGTATCAAGTATGTTCACCTTGTACCCATTGTAATCGAATTCCATTACAGACGTCGACACGGATATACCGCGCTGTTTTTCAATGTCCATCCAATCAGACGTAGCCGTCTTACGTATCTTGTTGTTCTTAACGGCTCCGGCCACTTGTATTTGTCCGCCAAACAAAAGGAACTTCTCCGTCAAGGTGGTTTTACCGGCATCAGGATGTGATATGATGGCAAACGTACGTCTTCTTTCTATTTCTTCTTTAGCATTCATTGTTGTTTACGGTTTATGGGGTTGTGGGGGTATGGGGTTGTGAGGTTGTAGGATTAAAGGCCTTTGATTAAACAGCCACAGCAAAACCTTATGACCATAAAACCTTATAACCGCAAAACAACCGCACACCTAAGATTAAAAATCAATCAAATTCAAGCGGCTCCGCCTTATCCTTCATGTAATAATCTGAAAGCATGCCGATGAACGTGGTTATCTCCTTAATTGCATGTTCGGTGTCCGGACTTATCTTCTTTTTCTGCAACCTTAGCATCATCACTCCGTACAAGGCGTTGAAACAGGTTTCAATCTCATTCTCGCCGTTATCGGCACCACGGCGGCGCAACTCAACGATGAACGGCAACACCTTGTAATATTCGCTGTTGTAGAATGGGAATTTTGTACTTTGAAGCAACTGGGCGTTCAATTCGACCAACTGTTGCATCACGATCTTGTTAATCTGCAAATGCCCTTTCTCACGGCACCCTTCCTGATTCATCATCCTTACAAGGTTGCCATACCAGTCGGTCATTTCTTCCTTCTGCCCGTCAGTATAATCAAACCGTTCTACATACTCGCGGCGTATCCGGCTAAGACTGCAACCGTACGCCCTTATAAGATCCTCGACCTGCCACATGTACAACAGGTATTCAGCAATATTTTTCTTTCTTAATTCTTGTGATATGAACATTTTTTCGGAATTATGTGGTTATGGAATTGTACGGTCATCTGTCCTACGGTTGCCGGGCTTATGGCTAAAAATTCGTAATGCCGCACACCGCATGACCTCATGCAATAAAGCCGCACAACCTTAAACTAATAATGAAACGTATAAAGATTGAACACCGTTCCGATAAGCACGATGAGCGAGAAAATCATGACAACGCTACCGATAATCTTATTAATAATGACAATGCTGCTGTTATCAAACTTGTTCCTAACCTTGTCGATAAGCCATGTCAGCCCGAACCACCACAACAACGCTCCGCAGATAATGCTGAAATAGCCTACGCACATATGCAAAGGATGCTTTGGAATGACGAAAGCGAACTGGGCGAACGCAGCCATGAACAAGAATATGATAAGTGGATTTGAGAAGGTGACAAGAAACGCCGTCACGCCATTGTGGATAAGCGTGCCTTTCTTATTACCGCTTACATGTATCTTCTTAGTAGGGTCGGATCGATAGCAATATATCCCGAACACCATCAGCATTACGCTTCCTGTTATCTGAAGGATAAAGCGGTTTTGGTTGTTGTTGATAAGATCCATGACGAAACTCATCCCGAATCCCGTTATCAAGGCGTAAATGAAATCGCTCACCGTCGCCCCTACTCCTGTAACAAATCCATACCAACGTCCCTTATTGAGCGTACGCTGGATGCACAACACGCCGACAGGACCCATCGGCGCCGACGCGACGATGCCGATAAGCATGCCCTTGAAAATCCAATCAAGTATGTCTAAATGAAACTGAAACGGCATAACGCGTGCAAAATTGCTAATTTTTTACGAAAGAAACAAATTTTGCCGATAAAAGTTTGCCGTATATGATAATTTTGATACCTTTGCAGATATTGGAATCAAAATTCAAATTTTATAAATATCATGATGTCACAACCAACGATAAAGCCATACGTCATCGGACTTGACCTTGGCGGAACTAACTCCGTATTCGGTATAGTAGACAGCCGCGGCGACATTAAAGCGACCACCGCGATAAAGACACAAGCCTACAACAACGTTGATGATTACGTCAACGCCTCAGTCGAAGCATTGCAGATAATAATCGACCAAGTAGGCGGCATCGACAAAATCAAGGCTATGGGAATCGGAGCCCCGAACGCAAACTATTACAAAGGAACAATAGAATACGCCCCGAACATCGCCTGGGGGCATGAATGCTGCGTGCCATTGGCCGACATGTTCAGCAAGAAACTCGGCATACCCGTTGCGATAACCAACGACGCAAACGCCGCCGCCATAGGAGAAATGACTTACGGCGTAGCCCGCGGAATGAAAAACTTCATAGTCCTTACGCTCGGCACAGGCGTAGGTTCGGGTATTGTCGTCAACGGCCAGTTGGTTTACGGCTGCGACGGATTCGCCGGGGAATTGGGCCATGTCATCATGCGCCGCGAAAACGGACGCTCGTGCGGATGCGGCCGCACGGGATGCCTTGAAGCATATTGTTCCGCAACAGGCGTAGCTCGCACCGCACGCGAATTTTTAGCCACGACCGACACACCTTCATTGCTCCGCGACGTTAAGCCTGAAGACATAACTTCGCTCGACGTATCAATCGCCGCTGGAAAAGGCGACGAACTGGCAAAACAGGTTTACGACTTCACCGGCAAAATGCTCGGCGAAGCTTGTGCCGACTTCGCCGCATTCTCTTCGCCCGAGGCGTTTATCTTCTTCGGAGGACTCACTAAAGCCGGCGACTTGATAATGAACCCGATAAAAAAGAGTTACGATGAACATGTAATGCCCGTTTTCAAGGGCAAGGCTCAGTTCCTGATAAGCGGGCTCGACGGTTCTTCGGCTGCCGTACTCGGGGCAAGCGCCATAGGATGGGACATACAGGAAGAAAACAAATAACGCTTCCTTAAACGGCAACATCAAGAAATGGGAGTTTATGATTATCTTGCGTTTTTAAGAGAAAACAATCATAAACTCCCATTCTCATTTCTTCCGTACCTTGGAGTCATTTCCCTTTCATTCCTCTAAAATTCATTTCATACCGCTTTTATTTTGCATTTCTCACGATTTGCACTATCTTTGCATAAGATAAGCTGCACCTCGGCATAACGTTCAAGCAAGCTTGACGATTCGGCTCTCGGTTTGCACTATCTTTGCATAAGATAAACTGCACCTCGGAAAAATGCAAGTAAGTTTTTCCCTTGGCCTGAACATTATAATAAGTATAAAATTCAAACCCATAATAAAATAATAACGATGAACCAACAAGACGATATAAGGAAAGCGGTTGAAGTAATGAAGAACGGCGGCGTAATACTCTACCCTACAGACACGGTATGGGGAATAGGATGCGACGCGACCAACGCCGAAGCAGTGGCGAAAGTTTACAAGATAAAACACAGGGACGACTCAAAAGCCTTGATATGCCTTGTCGACTCAACCGTAAGACTGCAACGGTACGTACGCAACGTGCCCGAAGTGGCATGGCAGGTAATGGAACTGGCTACGAAGCCTACAACAGTAATATTTGACAACGCAGCAAACCTGGCTCCAAACCTCATAGCCGAGGACGGAAGCATTGCCATGCGCATAACGCAGGAACCATTCTCCAAAGAACTTTGCTATAGGTTCCAAAAACCCATCGTGTCGACAAGCGCCAACATCAGCGGCGAGCCTGCAGCCGAGAATTATAAGGACATCGACGAAGAGCTGTTGGCATCCGTTGACTACGTATGCTTCAGCAGAAGACAAGAAAAACAGCCGCACACACCTTCAAGCATAATAAGAATAAGGACAAACGGAGAGATTGAAATAATCAGGAAATGACACTACCAATGAGTAAGGACTAAGAATCTGCATCCACCTCCCAACCGATCATCCGGCTTTGTGCACAAGCGGTCAAGGCGTCCGAAGAATTTCGTCCCAAAGCTAAAAGTGGTTCTTGTACGGCCTGATGACCGATTTGATTTTTACAGACGCATGCGCACATGCGGCAGGGCAACATACCAGTCCCTATCCATTCCCTATCATTCATACTTTATAAAATGCGATGAATTGAAATGAGCCAAACAAACATTGAAGCCGAGATAGCGCCTGACAAACAGACGTTCATGCAACGTGTAATAAAACTGCGCGAACAGTACATCACCGACCGACAATTCACCCTCATACTAAGTTTCCTTGTCGGCTTGTTCGCGGCCATAGCGGCGTTCGTACTGCACGGACTGATCCGCCAGATAGCCCATCTGCTTACATCAAGGTTCGACGTGAACACATTCAACTGGCTGTACTTAGTCTACCCTGTCATCGGCATCTACATAACGTCGCTTTTCGTCCGTTACGTCGTAAAGGACGAAATAAGCCACGGAATAACACGCATACTGTACGCCATAAGCAGCAAGCGGAGCCGGCTGAAAGGGCACAACTGCTGGAGTTCGGTTATTGCATCGGCCATAACCATCGGTTTCGGCGGCAGTGTGGGAGCCGAGGCTCCAATCGTGCTTACGGGCTCCGCCATTGGCAGTAACCTCGGACAACTGTTCAAGATGGACAATAAGACGCTGATGCTGCTCGTTGGCTGTGGAGCGGCGGCGGCCATAGCAGGCATATTCAAGGCGCCGATAGCCGGACTCGTGTTCACGCTTGAAGTACTGATGATCGACCTTACGATGGCTTCACTGTTGCCGATCCTGATTTCAAGCGTGACGGCAACGTGCTTCACCTATATTTTCACCGGAAGCGAATCGCTGTTCGTATTCACTCTTGACAATCCGTGGCCGGTGGAACGCATACCGGCCAACATCCTGCTCGGAGTGTTCGGCGGCCTTGTCAGCCTCTACTTCATCCGCGCCATGGGCGCATGCGAATCAATCTTCGCCAAGCTTAAGGACAAGCCTGTGGCAAAGCTTCTGCTCGGCGCATTGATACTAAGCCCGTTGATATTATTCTTCCCTTCGCTTTACGGCGAAGGATACGGCAGCATCAACATACTGCTCAGCGGCAGGACGGAAGCCGACTGGAACACACTGCTCCACAACTCTCCTTTCTACGGCCACGGCGAGATGCTTGTGCCATACGTAGGCATGGTGCTTATTACGAAAGTGTTCGCCACTTCGGCGACAAACGGCGGCGGCGGTTGTGGCGGAACGTTCGCGCCGTCGTTGTTTATCGGCGCGTTCGCCGGATTCCTATTCGCCCGCGTATGGAACATCTACGAGATTGGGGTGTACCTGCCTGAAAAGAATTTCGCACTTCTCGGCATGGCCGCCGTCATGGCCGGAGTAATGCACGCTCCGCTTACGGGCATATTCCTAATAGCTGAAATAACCGGGGGCTACCAGATGTTCATTCCGCTGATGATAGTGAGCATCTGCTCTTATCTTACGATAATAATATTCGAGCCGCACAGCATTTACGGCATGCGGCTTGCGCGCCAGGGCAAGCTGATAACACACCACACCGACCGCGCCGTGCTGACACTGATGAGCCTCGACAGCGTGATCGACAAGAACTATACGCCAGTTGATCCCGACAAGGATCTCGCCTCGTTAGTACACTCCATAAGCAAAAGCCATAAGAACGTGTTGCCTGTGCTCGACGACGCAGGCAACCTGCTCGGCGAGATAGACATCACAAAGCTGCGCCACATCGTGTTCCGCACTGAGCTTTACCACCATTTCAAGGTAAAACAACTGATGGCGCAGCCCGAGGCCACGCTCTCGGTGAACGACACAATGGAAGAGGTCATGAAGCGGTTCGACACGACCGACTCGACAATGCTCCCCGTACTTGACGGCGACAACCATTTGCTTGGTTACATTTCACGCACGCACATGTACGCCATGTACCGCAAAATGGTGGCCGACCTATCGGAAGACTAAATGAATTAAGAGTTAAGAATTAAGAAGTTATGCCTTTACCAATATCTGCTTACACTTTGATTTCCGCTAAAGCTCCACGACGGCAACGTTTTGAAATAATTGGGCCAAGGACGGAAATAAGCCCATAAATCGTGTGCAAACATAAGTGACTAATACGTAATACATTGCGCGCAAGGACAAGCCGCATGTGCAATAAAAACGGCTGAAAAGAGCCGAAAAAGGCGTAAAAAACATGTAGAAAAGCCGCCGGAACAGTTGGTTCCAACGGCTTTTCGTGTTGTAAAAGGCCATGTTATGCCGTGTAAAAGGATGCGTTTCACTATCAAAAACGCCACGTCCCGTCATGAAAACGGCCGGATGGCAATAGTAAAAGACAACAAACGGCAGCCACACCGCTCTATTTTCATGGCGGATCCGAGCATTTCACGTTTGACATTATGACAACAATAACGGCTTAAATGTTCACAAAACGTCACAACCCTACACAACGAAGTCTTGCTGTTTACGGTAAGCGATGCCGGTAAACGCACAGACAAGCTCGCCGTGACGGTTGGTAATCTTAACTTCGATGTACGGTATCTTGTGATGGTTTACTGTCTCAACGGCCTCGGCCGTCAGCGTATCGCCCTCGACGGCCGAACGTATGAACGATATTGTGCTCTCTATACTCAACGTAAGCTTGCCGTGGCTGTTCATGACGGCGGCCATGGCAAGGTCGGCCAAAGTGAACAGTGCTCCGCCTTGGCATACGCGCCCTGCATTGAGGTGTTCACTTGTTACGGTCATCTCTGCGCGTGCGTAGCCTTCACGCACTTCTACAAGCTTCGCCCCTGCGTTTGCGGCGAAACGGTCGTTACGGTTTAGAAAATCTTTCAATGACATATTGTACGGTTATGAGGTTTTGCGGTTGTTGGGTTATACGTTTATGGGGTTTTGTTGTTATGGGGTCGTACGGTTGTGAGGTTATATTATGAGGTTTTACGGTTGTGAGGTCGTACGGTTGGAATGTTTTATGGCCGTGGAACCGCAAACCCCACAACCGTATAACCGCATAACCTTATAACCGCAAATTAAGCCTTACCACCCTGACGCCGGTCATCGTGCGTTGCTTTTGCAGATAGGCATGGAGAGTCATAGGTTCTTCAACAACCTTGTGTCTCAGGCTCGAAGCGTTAAGAAGATGAAGTCCGTCCTCGTGCCATACGGCGAAACCGACGTGCTGTATGTCAAGTCCTTTAAGCGTAGTGGTAAGGGCGATAATGTCGCCGTCTTTTACCGTCTGTCTCAACACCGGCGTGTCAGCCGTCTTCGTCTTTGGAATATACCTGTACGACCTACGGTTAAGGGCCTTTTCGGTCTCGGCTATTTCAGTGACGTATCCGGGATTGTCCTTAAGCATCTTATATTTCGACGGATAAGCCGACATGTAATACACGTTGATTGTCTGAACCGCCGTAAACGGAGGATTAGGTGCTTGAACCTCACGGCACACGCCTTTCGCAGTGTTGTCGTTTATCCAATCAGTAAAATAATGCAGGCGGCTGACATAATGCGGCTCGCCTCCGCCGCGGTAGCGTATCAGGAGCAAATTATCACAAAACGCCTTGAACGAATACCGTTTCTGCTTCATGCACAACGCGAGTGCCGTAACATTCTCTACATACGTAGTACAGTCAAGCTGCCTCAGGTTTACGACAAGCCGTTCAGTCTTGTTCACTTCAAGCGTATGACCGACATACGGCAGGCCAAGAAGCTTTCTGGCAAAATATACCACCATGTTTACATCCTTAGGCTGACGGCGCGCCTCGTCCAACAGTTTCATCACTTTAACGCTGTCGGACTTCTCATATTGCGCTACATAAGCCCGGCACACATAAGGAGCAAGAGCCAAGACGAATATTAATATAAGATTTCTCATAAATGTTTTACTGTCGTAGGGTTTTGCAGTCATGAGGTTTTACGGTCGTGAGGTTTTACGGTCGTGAGGTCGTGATGCAGGATGGTGTGAAATTGTAAAGCAATGAAAACAACAATCATTCATGCACAGCCAACCACAAACCGTAAAACCTTATGACCCCACACATCAAAACTTCCCGAGAATCCTGTCCATAACCCAGTTTACGGGAGTAGCCGAAATACTTGTACACGAACAGGTGCCAAAACCTTGAAGCGCCTCGATGACATTCTTTATCAGCGGCAATTGCACGTAAGCAGGGTTCGGCACGGTTATGCTTGTGGTTCCTTCGCTCGTAACAAGCTGTATAGGGTCGTAATTGAAAACAGAGAAGCACAGCATGCCTTTGTCGCCGATCACTTCAATCTTGTCCTCCTTGGCCGACTTGTGCCCCGCGAAGCACCATGAGCCGCTACCGGTCAGGCCGTTCTCGAAGCGGAAACAAGCACTTACGCTGTCTTCGGCCGCATAAAGCCCTGCACGGTTGGCGCACATGCCCTCAGCCTCAATTATAATACCAAACAAGTCTTGCAACAAATCCAGCTGATGCGGAGCCAAGTCGTAAAAATATCCTCCGCCGGCAATATCGGGCTGAAGCCGCCACGGCAGGGAGCCTGCGGCTGAATAGTCAAGGTCGCGCGGCGGACAGGAGAAGCGTATCTGCACGTTCATTATGTCGCCGATGGTTTTCTGCCTGATAATGTCCTTCACTTTCCTGAAATACGGCAAATACCTTCTATAATATGCGACGAAGCACGGCACGCCCGTCTGTTCGCTGACACGGTTAACCCGTGTGCAGTCGTCGTAATTAGCCGCCAACGGCTTTTCCACATAAACCGGCTTGCCCGCACGCATCGCCAATATGGCGAACGTGGCATGGCTCGACGGCGGCGTAGCTATGTAGACGGCGTTGACGTCAGGATCGTCGATCAGCTCTTGCGCGTCGGTGTACCATTTCTTCACGTCGTGCCGCTCGGCGTATGAACGGGCTTTCTCCTTATTGCGGCTCATTACGGCCACCACCTTCGACCCATCGACAAGATTGAAGGCCGGACCAGACTTCTTCTCGGTAACCTCACCGCATCCGATGAATCCCCATCTCAATAGTTTCATATTTATTCAACATTTAAGCATTTCTGTTATTTGCAGGCAAAGTTAGCAATTTTTATCCATACCGTGGAACCGTATTAACGATAATATTGTTACCTTTGTGGCAAAATCAACGGTAAACGAAACCATCGGGACGCCGGGAACCGGCGAGGAACCGCCACGTTAACATGCTCGTCCCGAGATAAAAGCTAACGCAAACATGGAAAATATCAAACAAGCCGCAATAGGCAAAAGCCGCAGTTATACAGCATGCCTGTCAGAGGCCAACAAAATGCTATTCGACAACATCCGGGCCATCTTCGGCCGTACATGGATATTTTGCACGGTGTTGGCCGTCGTAGCGTCAGTGTATGTCTCGCTTTACCTCCACGCAATGCTTTACGGCGGCAACACGGCGCTTAACATCAGCATCGGCATATTGTCATTAATCATGCTCGGGGCGGAAATAGCATACTACGCAAGGGTGATGTTCCTCATCAACGGCAGGCCTATGAAATGGAACCTCGCAAGATGCGCCAACCTGGCGATGTGCTATATAGGCTTTTACCTGATAGTCGGCCTTTTGTACGCAGGGGTGACTTACGCCGTGGTCACTACACAACAACCGGCCGACCTTACCCGGCTGCAACCTATGTTAATGGCGTTCGGCGCAGCGTCGCTGGTCATCGCCTTCATGATGCTTCCTTATGTTTACGTAGCCATGAAGTATATGATGGAACCTGAAAGCAAGCTGCGCAAAATCATATTCAAGTCGTACGCAACGGGCCTGCGCCATTGGGGACTGATTTTCATAGCCTTATTCCTCGCCATGCTTTGCGTCGCGGTATGCGCCACGCTTGTCTCAATACCGATGTTCATCGTCATGGCGGCCAACATGCTGTCCGTCTACGGAGTGAATTTCCTTGGCGACCCAACCGGCCTGCCCTCATACTTCACGGCCATACAGATTGTCGTATTCGCAATGACCATATTCATATTGTCGTACATCAGCATTTTCACAGTTTTCGTATGCTACTTCCTCTACGGCAGCATAGAGACAAGGGAAAAAGAGAAAAATGAAGCCAAGAAGGAATTAAACGTAAACCGGATAAACCAACCCTGACAAAACCACTACCATCATGCGACTCCTTTTCATTGACCGCGACGGAACAATCGTGGAAGAGCCACACGACGAGCAAGTAGACTCGTTCAGCAAACTGAAGTTCACGAAAGGCGTGTTCAAGAACCTCTCGTTCATACGCTCGAACCTTGACTTCGGTTTCGTCATGGTGAGCAACCAAGACGGCCTCGGCACAAGCAGTTTTCCGGAAGACACATTCTGGCCGGTACACAACTTCATCCTGCAAACCCTGGAAGGCGAAGGCATAACATTCGACGACATACTAATCGACCGCCATTTTCCGGAAGACAACCACCCTTGCCGAAAACCGGGCACAGGCATGCTAAGGAAATACATCGACGATCCTAAGTATGACATAAAAGGAAGCTATGTAATCGGCGACCGTGAAACAGACAGGCAGTTGGCGGAAAACCTTGGTTGCCATGCCCTCATACTGGGACGCGGCGGCATGACTTGGGACAAGATAACCGAGATACTTTTTGCCGGCGAACGCTTAGCCGAAGTGAAAAGGACGACAAAAGAAACCGACATATATGTTTCCGTGAATGTTGACGGCACGGGGCGTTGCGACATTTCAACAGGTATTGGCTTTTTCGACCACATGCTGGAACAAATTGGCCGCCATGGAATGATGGACCTCACCATACACGCATCAGGCGACCTTGACGTTGACGAACACCATACAATAGAAGACACGGCCCTGGCACTCGGCGAATGCCTGCTGAAGGCACTCGGCGACAAGCGCGGCATAGAGCGTTACGGCTACTGCCTGCCCATGGATGACAGCCTATGCCATGTGGCTCTCGACTTCGGAGGACGCCCATGGCTGGTATGGGACGCGGAATTCAAACGCGAGAAAATCGGCGGCATGCCGACCGAAATGTTCCCGCACTTCTTCAAAAGCCTTAGCGACGCAGCGCGCATGAACCTCAACATCAAGGCCGAAGGACAAAACGAGCACCATAAGATAGAAGGCATATTCAAAGCATTGGCCCGCTCGCTCCGCATGGCCGTTAAACGTGACATATACCACTACGAACTACCTACGACAAAGGGCGCGCTGTAACAGCGCGCCCTTTATTTCATAAAACCATCATGAAGGCCAACATGTTCATTTCTTCATATTAAAGCTTTTAAACTCAAATATCTTATACAAATATTTCATTGAAATAAATAAGATATTAGTATATAGCCCATATCTTCGACAAGCCTTAACGTCCTCTTTTGTTATCAATAACCTATTGTGGATGTTTTTAGTGCTCAATCCCCCGGTACGCATTGTCACAAAATCTTTCTTTATATAAACAGCATTAATTTTCACTTTATGGAAAAGGCGTACCATCATATCATAATCCGCGGCAATCTTGTAATCTAAAGAATACAAGCCGTTTTTCTCGTAGACATCGCGTTTCACATAAAACGACGGATGGGCCGGCATAAAACCGAACCTAAGCCAAAATGGACGGAACATGGCCGACGAATAATACCTGACGACAACATCAGGTTCTGCGTCATGGATGAAATGAATATCGCCATAAACGGCATCGATCTTATTATCACGGGAAAAATTGGAAACAATATTCTCGACAACAGTGGAATCCGTAAAATAATCATCCGAATTAAGAATGCCGACAACGTCGCCCGTACACATTCTTATACCTTTATTCATGGCATCATAAATCCCATTATCCTTTTCTGTAATGTAATGGAGACGCCCATTGAATTTGGGAATGTACCCACGTACAATTTTCAAAGTCTCATCAGAAGACCCGCCGTCAATCACCCAATACTCAATATCTTTATAGGTCTGCCTTAAAACGGAATCTATTGTATCCGATATTGTTGAAGCACTGTTAAAAGCGGCTGTTATAATCGACACTTTCATAAAATATCCCCATTATGGTAACAACTAATTGAAAAACATAAGTCAATGTCCGCCCATGGCACCCACCAACCCTTGGCAAATATGCAGCCTGAACATCAGCCTGTCGTAAAATCCGTAAGTACTTTTCCTTGCGGTTGACGAACTATTATGGTCATGGCGCCGAAAATATATAAGCCTATCGGGAATAAACGTCAGCTTAAAATAAAACGCGGCAACATTACCTATCCAAATGTCATGCATCGGTGTTTTATCAGGGAAAGGCAAAGCCTTGCCTAACACCTTACGCTTAAATGCCATACAACACCCAAGATAACCATTCTTAATTAAAAGATTATAGAGCAGCCCCTCTTTCGTATTATTCAAGCCGAAAAAGGAATCGTGCGTTGTCCTTAAATTCACATCGGTTACAATAGCGTCACTTACCACGCAGTCGCACACTTGAAGATGTTTCATGCAAACGGCAACTTTGTTTTCCAGCCATACGTCATCTTGATCCGCCAGGAAAACGATATCACCTACAGCATGGCGTAAGGCATTCTCAAAATTCCTGGTAGGCGATCCTAAATGAGGTCCATCCACCAACTTTATCCTATCGTCATCCAAACTTTTGATTATCGACAATGTCGCGTCGGAAGAACCGTCGTCTGAAACTATTACTTCATCATCCACGCCGATTTGCCCTAATATGGAAACAAGCTGTTCTTTGATATATTTTCCGCCATTATACGTAGCTATGCAAACTGAGATCTTTGTCATTTTCATTTGTTTATAATCTTACCCAACAATATAAAAACAGGCCTTAAAGACTTACACCTTAAAGACAATGCAACCGTATGCTTACACACAAGATAGACGATCTTCCATCTTGTTTTATTACTATAAAACTCAAAATTCAATACATTACTGCAATAAATCCTAAACCTGTCCAATAATTTATTCCTGTCGGTCTCCTCATTTGAGAAATTTTGGACACATACGACATCCAAGGCAACAGCCTTGTCATTAACTGTCTTATAACGCTCAATAAATTGGAAATCGGAGAAATCCAAGTTTACGTCTGACTTATACCCTCCTGCCTGTATAAAATCGTCGACTTTGACCAACATTCCACTATTAATGACATCAAAGTCATCCAAACTAAATACGCCTTGCCTGACAATACAGCAAGATGGACGCAACGAGTTTACCGGAGACAAACACTTACCTTGGGCTATTTTATGTATCGGAACGAACATTCCTATATTCGGATGATGAACCATTGCGTTCGCATAAATGTGATACGCATTTTTCGGGAAAGACGTGTCCTGGTCTAAAAGCAGAATCCAACCATATCCATTATCATGAGCGTACTTGGCCGCCTGATTGTAATTATCTGACAAACAAGGGTTTGACGGGTTCCAAACATATTTATATTCACCTTTTGTCAGCTTCACATCCTCATGCATGCTTATCGGAGAATTGTCAAATACAAACAAACAGTCCAACGTGTCAAGGTTGTCCTTGACAAATGTCCGGTAAACTTCACAATGCGTGAATTTTGTGCCGTAAATTACTACGGCACATACAATTCCCTCACGCCTACTTTTATCTTGTTCCATTTATATATTCTACAACTTATTCTTTCTTGCTATAACTAAATTTCACATGGCAGATTAAAATCAGTATCGCCATTTGAATAATCGAGGACAGACCTTGGAATATCTGTTCGTCTACAAATTGAGTTACCAAATATGTGAAGATATAAGCATAAAGATACATCATTAAGTTATTACCAGTCTTAGACTGCTTGTACATAGCGCCGATAACCAATCCTTCGATTAACGCAAATACGAAGATGCCAGTAAAACCGAAATCCTTAAAATATGAAGACATCACAGTATAAACATTAGTAGGCAGCGGAGTGTTGCAAAACTCTTGGACTATGGGAGGCGGAGTTCCAACATTTATGCCTAAGGAATCCAACAATCCATAAAAGAACCTCAACGTTGATTCACCCCACATCGTGGAAGAATTCGGTGTCAAGTAGCCAAACGCAATGATGGAAGTTACCGTATATATTATCAACAAGTTCCCGACGACTTCGCCGTCCGTCTCTGTCTCAGAACCGCCCCTTAGGAGAAACATTACCGGAACCAAGACTACAAAAAACAAGCAACAGTAAAATATTGGTTTCAACGAAATCTTCTTACTTTCATAAAGAAGGTAAAGACTTGTGAATATGTACATGAACAATGTCATCTTTCCCATTGTTGCAATAAAGAACAACAAGCATAAGGCCAAGACTAAAAGCAAACGCCACTTCCTTATCTTGTTGCGGCTTACCTCGACGATAAGAAGAACATTTATTACATAAACAAAATACTTTACTATTCCAAGTTGGTTTTCCTCCGGATCAATAGCTTGTTCCCTCAACGTTAAGAACAAATCCTCGGGCGATCCTATCAGCATGGCATGTTGTACCGCCTTATAAACGGCAAAAGGAACAAGTATTAATGCAATTATTGTAATTATGTCTACATTCTTCTCACAAACGACCCATGAGTCTTTCTTATATGCAGGGAAAAATATAAATGAGACAATAGAAGAGAACGCAAAAGTAAAGACCCATATCGTTATGCCATAAACAAACTGTGAAGATATGGCGTAAAGCTCTTTATGCACCATGACATAAAGAGAAAGTGTTACGATCCATACAATAAGCGTTGTATTCCACGGCGAGAATATCTGACGCCCAGGCATATAAGGACAAAATTTTGGCGATAGAAGAAAAAGCGCCAACAGCCCGATAAAAATAAATATAAGTATAATTACATTTACAAGCATTTTCCAACTTTCCTATTTATCCCATATACCATGGGCCGTACCTGCCGACAACTTATCAAATTGAATCTTATTGCAAACAGCGCACAGCAAATTAACCAAAATAAGTGCTATAACTATACCATAAAGTCCCACTTTATATCCTAGAAATATCGCTAAAGGTATATAAACAACCGCTTCAAGAACCGTAACAACCGTTATTACGCGGATTTTTCCTATCCCGAAAAGAATGTTTGAATAGCATGTACTAAAGATGAGTAAAGCCATATATAAAGCCATTAGAAATGAAAGCATATAACTTATTTCCACTTCATTACCAATCCATACATGATAAACCAAACCTGATACGGCAAACATGACACCTAACAAGACAAAAAAAGCTATCATAACTTTTTTCATTTTATTCATCATGCGTTTTATCCACTCCCAATCACCTTTTGTATAAGCATCGGTCGTAGCCGACCATAACGGTGCCGCTATTAAAGTAAACAGCATTATCGTCAAGCTAAAATATTTATAAGATATCTGATACGGGGTAACGTCAGCAGGGGAAAGCAAACGTGAAATCAAAATATTAGATGTCGCAAAAATAACAAGCCCTGCTATTTGTACAAAAAAAAACTTGATTCCTAAGGAAAACAAGCCATCAAGCTCTTTCTTATCAAAGAGACATAACGACGGCCGCAAATACTTATACCTTGTAAAGGTCAAAGGATAAGAAGCCACATATACCAATAATGGAGAAACTGTATAAACACAAGCTATCTCCAACAAAGACACCTCCCTACCTGACAATGACAATATAAATATGCCTACAAGGGATAAGGTCTGGCCGGCCACGACCAACAAATTATTTATAGCCGGAAGTTGCAGGGCTAAATAAACATTGCCGATAAATTTAAATATGAAAGTAGCCCCGACCAAAGAAACTGAGACAACCAATACATCACGGATATTGGAGACATAAGTTTCATCTATATTCAAAAAAGCATTTAAATCAAAGTTATAAACAAACCATAACGAAATCAAAAGTATAGGCACGACTATTAGAATCAACATAACAAACGTTGTGCTGACTAAACGCCTTGCCCGTTCCAACTCATTTCTTGCTATTGCTTCCGCCAATTTATTTCTTAAACCGTTGCCTAATCCGATGTCAAACTGGTCGACCCATAACAGGATGGAACTTATCGTCAACCAAATGCCATATTCATACTGATTCAAACAGCCGAGCGTAACAGGCACTAATAATAATTGGACAATACAACTCCACCCTTTAATCAGGACAGAACCGGCTATATTCTTTTTAACCAGTACTGAGCGTTCCTCCCCATTAAATATTTTTCTTATAAAAGACATATATGCCTGTGACTACGAACGTTGAAAACATACAGAATAAAACAAAAACCATCCTCTTAGGCCCTGTCGGTTTTAATGGAACCGACGCCGACTGCAATGTAGTAAAAGCCGGTGTACGCTCTTGCAACTTAGCTCTTGCCAACTGTAATTGCTGGCTGATTTGTTGATAATTGTTATATTGTAGCTGCATTTCATTCTCCAAGTCCTCCTGTTTCGCCTTAAAGCTTTCCAATACAAGCTCTTGATTCGCATCCGAATATGCTGCATAAACCTGTCTGGCACGTTCATATTGGCTTTTTGCTTCCGCATACAATTTCTTAGTATAATCCAAATCTATCCTCGCCTTATTAGTTCGATATTTAATTATGAATTGCTGCAGTTTCACCTTGGCGGAATCGGCAATCGTCGCACAAACAAGAGGATCTTGATCTTCAACCGATATGGTTATCACATTCGTTTTCTTATCAACACCACATTTAATTTTCGTCTTAATTATTTTAGCTACGTCGCTTTGAGTCTTCGTCATCCGGAATGGATTAATCTTATCACCCGGAATCCCGTTTTCCGTTTCTTTTTTCTTAAAGACGCTTTTTATCATATTTACAAGCTGTTCCCACCATGCTGTCTTTTGATGATCTTTTATGTAATCAAAATAAGTCATCTCCAAATTCCCTTTCGATGTCTTAATCTTTACAGGGAACATACTTGTCTGAAAATCTACGGATTCCATTAAATCGGGATATAATTCAGGAAAAATCGCATCCTGATTCATCATATTTGACATATTAAGCCCGAAGCTTGAAGCCAAAGCCCCCAAACCGCCTACACTCGGAGTCGTCAACTCCGGAGCGAGCTTAACATCGCAAGAATAATACCTAGGCACACATAAAATAAGAAATGCGCTTACAGCAAAAGCGACGGAAACGTTGATAATGAATAGTTTCTTAAACTTTAAGATCATATTCAATATTTTCCTCAAATCTATTTCCCTAAGTCTTAATCCGTTATTTGTAGTCATTTCCTTATATCGAATTTCAATATTTTCAAACTGTCATTACCGAAATCATTGCCGTATCTTCGCTTAAAAGATTCCAACAAAATTTCATCCGCCTATTTTCTACTTCCAAATATTCACCAAAGTCGCAATCATCGTTGCAATCGACGCAGCCGTAGTACCGATGGCCATCTTTTCCGCAGCAGTCATTGTATTCATCTTCTTTGCAGGAACAAAGATTTCACAACCCGGCATAGGCTTTGCACCTTCACTGACCTTAGCTATCGTACCATTCATATAAATTATGAACGTCTGGCTTTTCTTTGCCTTATTGCTATAACCGCCGGCTTGGTTTATATAATATTTTGCCTTCTTCCCTTTTTGGTAACCTACCGTATTGGGATACATCACCTCACCGTTGATTTTCACCGTTGCAGTATATTGCGGCACGACAAGTTTGTCGCCTTCACGCAATACGATGTCGGCATCACATCCAGGGTTAGCCAAGGCCTTATCCAGCTCTATACCAACCGAATAAGTCTCAGGTATCTCGAATTTCTTCAAACGCTCGCTGTTGTCGAGATTGATCTGCCTATTTTGACTTGCCGCTTCCAATTCAAGGTTCTCGGCCTGTTCACGAGCCATACGCAAGGCAACTTCATACCTTTTACGCTCATTTTCATTTAATTTCCTTTCGAGCCTTGCCCCTGCCACATACGCACGGTCGTTCACTCCGCCGGCATTCTTAATCAAGTCACTGAGCCTTTGGTTCTTCTTCGACAGCGTATATGTCCCGCCGAACATGACTTCACCCTCTACGATCACATTCTGTTGCTTATAGAAGCCAGGACTTTTACGCACGTAAACCTCGTCAAAAGGCATCAGTTTGAATCCGGGCTCGCCGTCAATAACGAACCCGTCTTTCAATGCGAACGTATAAGTGCGTGCAATTATCGAGTCCGTAGTCAAAGCTTTAGGATTCACCATGCGGCGCGCAACGTCTACTTTTACGGTAGAAGCCGTTTGTTTCAATCCTCCCGCCTGCAGGACAAAGTCTTCAAGAGTCTCGTTTTCGGCATACTTGTACACTCCCGGATAAAAGACCTCGCCATGTATGGTTATGGTTTGCTCTTCCATCATTTCCTGCTTTGTCGGTATGAATAACACGTCATTATTCTGTATTGGAACGTCTGCGACAGAGCCTGACAAAATGCCTTCCACGTCTATGGGTATGACTTCCAACGTCCGGTCAGGCTTCATCCTGTGCATCACCGCACGTGCGGTGAATGCCTCTTCCTTAAGTCCGTCGGCACTTTCTATAAGCGTGCGGACACTGTTTATATTTCCACCGACCTGATACATGCCCGGACGGAAAACCGCACCCTTAATCTCAACCATGTTTGAAAAACGCGGCAAAATAGAATCAACGCTTACTGAATCGGCATCGGCCAACTGGAATGCGCTCATGTCAAACTCGTCAATATTGTAAACGGAATATTCCTTCCCGGCCTTGCGTACCAACCTGACTGATTTTTTATAAGCGTCACCGGTAAAGCCGCCTGAATATTTCAACAAAGTGGCAACACTTTCATTCTTCTTCATTTCATAATACATCGGCCGCTTGACTTTACCTGTTATGTTCACAAGACAGTCATACGCCCCAACCGAAATTACGTCGTTATCCGTCAAACGAATATTCCCCGTCAATTTACCGTTTAAGATATAATCATAAATGTCGACAGTCGAAACAAGACGGTTGTTCCTATATACTTTAATGTTACGCAACGTACCCAAATCATTGGTTCCACCTGCCATATACAAAGCATGGAACACTGTGGCGAAAGCCGGCAACGTGTATGTTCCGGGATTATTCACTTCTCCCATGACGTTCACCATTATGGTCCTGGTCTGTCCTACAGTCAGCCTTATTTTAGAACTGCTATAACGTGCTCCCAGTGTCGACCGAAGCCTTGAGTTCGCCTCGCTTACGGTAAGGCCGCTGACTTGCACCGGGCCGAATCCCTCAATCGTAATGGTTCCATCTGGTGAGACAGTACTTTCTATTGTTTTTTGCGACGCGCCATAAATATCTATGAATACGGCATCACCGGGGCCGAGACGGTAATTCTGCGGAGTGGCTATATTCATATCCGGCTCAAACGTCAGTTCCTTATTGTTGAAAATATCACGGCCGAACACTTTAATCTCTTTCTTTTCCCTTTCAGCCATATATTTTTCAACAATCGCCGCAGTATCCGGAATGAAACCGTTCAACTCATCCTGCATCAACAGCCAATCATCGTTGGTCTCATCATAAACATTATTGTTGGCATCATCCTTCTCCCTACCGTCAGTCACACGATACATCGGCAGGAAATCGTTTTCACTATCCTCTCTCTTAGACTTTTTTTTCTTACTATTGTTCGTACGAAGACGGTCGTCTGACTTTTTATTTGCGGACACCGTACCCAATCCTTGATTCTTTGCCAAACGCTCATATTTCTGCCTTACACGGCGTATTTGGTCTATGTCCACGCCACGTTGCATGAGTTTTGTGACAATCTGTGCCTGGGAAGTGCCCGACTGATGCTCTTCTACTACAAATTGCATTATCTGCTCATCCGTCATTGTCGACTGCGCCATGCTATTGCCAACGGCCAGCAATGACATTATGAAAACCAATATGAAGAACCTTTTCATAATCTAAAAACAATATATCTTATGCAATTAAAATTTCTTTCCACTCACTATGCTAAGCGCCGTGCGCATTATTATACTGAAGTCAAGCGACAACGACCGGTGTTCCAAATAATGGATATCCATATGTAATCGCCTAAGCATCTTCTCCATCGTATCAGTATATCCATTGTAAAGAGTAGCCTCCGACGTCAAGCCTGGACGCATTTCATATATCAGTTCATAATCACGGTCTAATTCCATTATCTTGTCGATATAATACTTACGTTCAGGACGCGGTCCGACAAAAGACATGTCGCCCTTCAACACATTCCACAGCTGCGGCAACTCGTCAAGATGGTGTTCACGCAAGAACCGTTCTGTCTTTGTAGAATTAGACTCATCACAAATTGCCACCAAACGCGGCTCGGTTTCACAATCACTCATTGTCCTGAACTTATAAATTGTGAACGGCCGCCCTCTATATCCGATTCTTTCTTGTGAAAAAATGGCAGGACCATTGTTCTGCCTTTTCAACATTATATATATAACAAGGAACACTGGAGACAATACGACGAGACCTATAAGAGCAAACATGAAGTCGAAAATCCTCTTTACCGCCCTCTGCAAGCCGTTCATCGCGTCACGACCGTACGCTGCACATTCTGTTTCTTCTGTATATACGTTGTTCACTTTATTTGTTTTTCTTACCTAAGTATTAAACCCCAATTTTTCAAATTTGTTGCAAAGATAACACATTTTATGAAAAGAAAATTCAACTATCACTAATTTTTTCAACCACAAGCCGGCCTTGACCGTCCCTTCCCAACACGATAGTACCACCTATCCACTCGGTAAAAGGAGTCTCTCCGGACAATGGCTCATAATAAGCCACTCTCCCATTATCTTCAATACCTACGGCACACATCTTTACGACTTTACCATCAACCAAAACCCTGTGTACTGCCACGCGACGCAACATAATCAAATCCAGACTAAAATCCAACAATGAGCTTTCACCCTACCTATCTTTTCCTGCATCAATACGCGGCAAAGGCCTGACATCCGACAGCTTCAACGGTTTTGAGCTTTTATCAGGTGTCTGCTGATTCCGCCCGTTTTCACCAACGCCAAAAACAGAGCCGGTGGAACGTTCACCCCTTCTCACGCTGTCCTTACGCGCCGCCTTGGTCGAATCAGCTTGCTGCGTGTCGGCAGGCTTGGGCGTATGCATCCTGACCATACGTATATTGTCAACGAACATAAGACATAAATCATTGCCCCCTGTGCCGCGGTCATATCCCCTCTTACCGAGATAAATAAATCCCCTTATCGCCTTAATACCCTTACGGTCTGAATCAGAGACTGTTATACTGTAATTCGAATTTGTAGTCATGTGTGTCGTATTGCCCGCCACACTGTCATTCTTAAACTGCACGGCAAGAAGCGCCCAGCCGTCTTTTGCGCCCTCATTATATATAAAATCGCAATTAAAACTAAAGATAATCTTATCCCCTTGGCGGTAAGTACTGTCAGCGGCTATTTCAAACGACATGACATTGTAAGGGGCCGACGGCGTAAACATTGCCGCAGGCACACCGGTCCACATGTTCGACGTGTCGCGCGCCGATGCCATGTCGCCATAACGGCGTATGTCGTTCGCCGACGCTCCCAATGCCATTGCGTCTTCCTCCAAACGTTCGGTAAGATTCTCATAAACCTGATGTAAACGGTCGGCATGGCGCATATAATAAACCAATGAAGAATCAAACTCAGCCTGCGTAATGCCATACTTCTCGAGCACGGCCTGACGGTAAAGTATGACATTATAATCGGTCTCCAACGCATTGTCACCGCCATCGGCCATTGCGTCTGCCAAATGGTAATCGTAAAGAATGTCCTCAAACTCGCCGGGTTGAAGATATTCGTCAGGTACTTTCGGCTTACACGACACAACTACGGCGCAAAGCGTAAGGCATAAGAACACTCGGGATGTTTTCATTTCCTTGTAAAAGATATTTGCGACAATTCCTTACGGCAGAACAACAGCAATAATATAACGCCGACGCTGACACACGAGTCTGCAAAATTGAACACGGGACTGAAGAAGACAAACTCTTCACCGCCACAAAAAGGCATCCATTCAGGCCATGTGGCCACTATCAGCGGAAAATAAAACATATCGACAACCTTGCCCATGAGAAACGGTGCATACCCCGTTCCGAACGGTACGAAATAAGAGATATAATAAGGGGAGGACGCATTGAACACAAGGCCGTAAAACATACAGTCAACAAGATTGCCCACCGCACCTGCAAAAACAAGAGTAAGACAGGCTATGTACATTGAGCGCGCGCCATGCTTAACCTGCCGGCACAAATACCACCCCAACACGGTTATCGCAACAATACGGAAAAGACTCAGGACTATCTTATTAACCAAAGTCATACCGAAAGCCATGCCGTTGTTTTCAATGAAGTAGATGTAAAACCAGTCCGTAACACGGATGCTTTCATGCAAGCACATGCCGGTTTTCACCTCTATTTTGATTATCTGGTCAATGACAAGCAGCACGACAACGGCCACACTTACCGCCAATCCTTTCTTTTTGCAAGTATCTAATGCCAACATCCAAACTTCACACATTAAACAAGATTGGGAACGAAGTGCCATAAGATCCACATTCTGTGCGTTTTACGCATTCGTTCCCAGTCCCCGTCCACATAATTTAAGATAATAATATTTACATTTCCGACTAATGCTTACGCGCGTTTTTAGAAGCTACGCTTAGCGTAGCATGAGGCACGGCGCGTAAACGCTCTTTCGGTATCAGTTCACCTGTTATCCGGTCGATACCGTAAGTCTTGTTCTGAATCCTCACAAGTGCACCTTCCAATCCTTGGATGAACTTCTGCAGGCGGCTTGCCTGCTGTATTAGCTCTTCCTTCGACTGTGTGGCACTGCCTTCCTCAAGGATCTTATACGTAGGCGACGTATCGTCAACGTCGTTGCCGTCGGCGTTCATCAGAGTCCTCATCATCTGATTGTAATCACGCCTCGCAAGTTTCAGTTTGTCGTTGATGATTGTCTTGAACTCCTCAAGTTCCTCATCACTGTAACGTGTTTTTTCTGCCATAATATATATTTTTTAAAGTTAATATCCTGGACAATATTATTTTTATGAGGAGAAAACGGGTAGGCGTAATGCCTTGCCCATTCACTCCACGTTCCACATTCACACATTCACACCTTCTCTACCTTGATTCTTGCTTTCAATTCGTCAAGATCAACTTCGCTGCCGTCGTTGTCCGCAACGGTGACCTGGTCGGCAAGCACCTGTCCCTTTATATAGTCGGCAAACGAATCGACGGCTGACTTAATCCTGTCGTCTGGCGAGATGGTGACGTTCACACGGTCGGTTATCTCCAGACCGCAGTCCTTGCGCAGGTTTTGTATCCTGTTTATAAGCTCACGCGCCATGCCCTCGTTGCGCAGTTCGTCGTTAAGCTCAACCTCGAGCGCCACGGTCAGGTTGCCGTCGTTGGCCACGAGCCAGCCCGGAATGTCCTCATTGATAATCTCAACGTCGGCAACGTCGACTGTAACTTCCTGTCCGTCAACATTAAGCACAATACTACCATTGCGTTCGAAAGCGGTTATGTCATCCTGGCTTAAAGCGTCCATCTGTCCGGCGATGCCTTTCATCAGCTTGCCGAACTTCTTACCCATGGTGCGGAAATTGCACTTCACCTTCTTGACAAGCACTCCCGAACCTTCTACGAAGTGCAACTCCTTGACATTCACCTCGTTTACGACAAGGCTCTTCACTGCCTCTATGCGCTGGCGTTGAACGTCGTCAACGGCCGGAATCATGATGCACTGCAGCGGCTGGCGGACCTTGATGTTTACCTTACGGCGCAGGGCAAGCACCATCGACGTTATCTTTTGGGCCATCTTCATGCGCGCCTCGAGATTCTTAT
>CALUIJ010000065.1 GCA_944320675.1 uncultured Prevotella sp. | reverse complement strand
CAAGCCCGATAACGAAGTCGCCCATAAATAACGAGTCGGTTACAAAATCTCCTTCCACGATTATGGTTTCGGCATTGTGCATGGTCATCGGCCCTATGTTTATACTGTCAATCGAGCCGATAAATGCATTTACCATCCTCGCTCCTAATACTCTTGTCGTGTCTGGTGAAATGCGTGCGCCGATTTCCCGTGCGAAATTCATCGAGCAGTAAGTTGTAGGCGAACCGGTGTCGAGCAGTGCTTCGTAATGCTTCCCGTTTATTTCAACCGGTAGGCAAAGCGAGTACGCCCTCCGTGTAGTGTCGTCCTTGGCGCTCGGGTAGAAGCGTTTTATTAAATCTATGCCGTATTGTCTGATTGCCGCGTTTATCGTAACGTCGCCTGCCGGTCTTGTCAGCGATAATGGCTTGAAGTCGCGTTTTGCCTTAATGTGTTTGTAACTGTTTTCTGCTGTTGAAATGTCTGTTTGGGGTGATTGGGCTTTCACCTGGCTGATGAAGTTGTTGAGAATGTCGTCGGCTTTAGCGTAGTTGCCGCGCCTGCTCTCAATCATTGATTGCAATACCACTAAGTTCATGGTGTTCTCGAAGCCTATTTCCGCCTGATGCTTTGCCACTAATGTGTCGATAAGGCTTACGGCTTCGTCGTCTCGGTTGAAGTTCGACGCGACTAATGCCTCGGCCATAAGTCTGATGGACGGCCACTGTATGGAGTCTTTTAAAGCCGGCAATTCGCGCTCGAGTTCGAACCAGTCAGACGACGTCATCATTGCGCCTACGCGTTCGTCTACGCTTTGCGCCTTTGCCGTAAGCAGGCAAATGACAGATAAGAGAAGTGTGATGAACCTTTTCATGGTGAGTTGCGTTTTATTGTTCAACAAAAAATCCTTCCGCAAAGATAAAGACTTTATCCGAAAAATAAAGTTCTGATAATCTTTTTAATCCATAGTGCTATATTTCGCTGATGTCGACATATCCGCGCGTTACGGCGTATATGGTAAGTGCGGATACGCTCTTCAGAGCGAGTTTTTCCATTATGTTGTGGCGGTGGGTGATTACGGTGGCCAAGCTGATGTTAAGGCGCGAAGCTATCTCCTTGTTGATGAGGCCTTTCACGATGAGTGCCATCACCTCTATTTCGCGCGGCGAAAGTTGCGTTTCTGTTGGCAGTTGTGGGTTAGTGGGCATGTTGCGCCCGCGGGCGTGTGCAGCCTGTTCGAGTGAGAGTAGGGAGCGCACGAGCTGCTTCTCGGGAACGGATGTGCACAAGCTGTGGAATCCGGCGAACGGCGATGGCGTTTCGGCCGAGGTGCTCAGCACGATTGTCTTGCGCCGGCGTTCGGCGAAGAACTGCATGTTGGATGCTACGGCGTTGGCCGATGCGAAATAATGTATGTAGCCGTCAGACTCTGTTACGGGTATCTCGTCGATAGTGCGGAACGTGTCGACCGCGACTACGGGCATTACTTCTTGCAGCATTTGCTTCAGCCCGATGGCTGCAAGGGTGTCGGGATGGATGACGGCTATCTTTAATTCATAATTCATAATTCATAATTCACAATTATTGGTAAGTGAAGAGTTAAAAGTTAAGAGTGAAAAGTGAAGAGTGAAGAATCCATGTGCCTCTGTTGTTTTGCATTAGGATTCTTCACTCTTCACTTTTAACTCTTAATTTATGATGTGCCTCGGTTGTTTTGCATTAGGATTCTTCACTCTTCACTTTTAACTCTTCACTTTATTACGACATGAATCCGAGCAAGGCTCCGGCGGCTACGGCCGAGCCGATGACTCCGGCCACGTTGGGTCCCATGGCGTGCATGAGGAGGAAGTTGTGGCGGTCGTATTCAAGGCCGATGTTGTTGGAGATGCGTGCGCTCATGGGCACGGCGCTTACGCCGGCGTTGCCTATGAGGGGATTGATTTTCTTAGACTTCGGCAGGAAGAGGTTCATTATCTTCACGAAGATTACGCCTGACGCGGTGGCGATGATGAAGGCCATAGCTCCGAGGAAGAAGATGTAGATGGTGTTGAGCGTGAGGAACTCGCTTGCCTGCGTTGAGCAGCCAACGGTGAGGCCGAGCAGCATTACTACGATGTCGTTGAGGGCGCTGCCTGCGGTCTTGGCGAGGCGTGTCGTCTTGCCCGACTCCTTAAGTAGGTTGCCGAAGAAGAGCATGCCGAGCAGCGGCAGGCCCGATGGTACGATGAACGTTGTGAGCAGCAACCCGATGATGGGGAAGAGTATGCGCTCGGTCTGGCTTACCTGGCGGGCGGGCTTCATGCGTATAAGGCGTTCCTTCTTGGTGGTGAGCAGGCGCATGAGCGGCGGCTGGATGACGGGCACGAGGGCCATGTATGAGTAGGCGCACACGGCGATGGCTCCCATGAGGTTGGGGCTGAGCTTCGACGAGAGGAAGATGGCCGTGGGGCCGTCGGCTCCGCCGATGATGGCTATGCCGGCCGCCTGGTTGGGCTCGAAGCCGAGCGCCAGTGCTACCATGTATGCGCCGAAGATACCGAACTGGGCGGCGGCTCCGATGAGTATCAGCTTAGGGTTGCTGATGAGCGCCGAGAAGTCGGTCATCGCTCCGATGCCGAGGAACACCAGCGGCGGATACCATCCTTGGCGCACGCCTTGGTAGAAGATGTTGAGCACGGAGTTGTCTTCGTAAAGGCCTATCTCCAGTCCGGCGTCGGCGCGGAACGGAATGTTGCCCAATATGATGCCGAGGCCGATGGGCACGAGCAGCAGCGGCTCGAAGTCTTTCTTTATGGCCAGCCAAATGAAGAACGCGCCGGCTATAATCATTATGATGTTCCCCATCTCGGCGTTGGCGAAGCCGGTGTAGGTGAGGAACTCGTTGAAGTTGCTTGATATGAAATCTGTAAATCCCATAGTTGAAGTTTTTTAGTTTACAAGTTCAAAGTCGCGGGTTGGCAAGGAGTCTTGTCTTGTTTGCCCGTCTGCTTGTCACTTGTTTGCTGTTATCCGATGGTTATCAGTGCGTCGCCTTCCATTACGGTGTCGCCTTTGTTCACGAGCACGGCCGTTACAGTGCCGTTGCATTCGGCCTCGATGTTGTTCTGCATCTTCATGGCCTCGAGCACTACAACGGTGTCGCCGTCTTTCACGGTGTCGCCCACCTTTACTTTCACTTCGGTTATGGTGCCTGGCAGCGGCGCGGCGACTTTTGTGCCGCCGGTTGGTACGTCGGTTGCAGGCTTCGGGGCGGCTTCGGTCTTGGGTGCGGTCTGTGCGGCCGTCTGTGGTTTGGGTGCGGCCACCACCGGTTTGTGCAGCGTCGATGCCGGGTTGATGGGTTGCTTAAGTTCCACTTCAAATGATATGCCGTTTACGTTGACTTGTGCTACGTTGCCTTCAACGCTTACTATCTCTACGTCGTAGTCGACGCCTTGTACTTTATATTGATACTTGTTCATTGTTCGTTTTTTTTAGTTTGCAAGTTTACAGTCGATAAGCAGGCAGGGGGATTTGCCTTGTTGTTTTCTTATTTGTGCTTGTCTGCTCGTTTGTCCGTTGCTTGTCTGCTGTTAATAATTATGGAATGATTGTTTCTTCAGGATACATGTTCCAGTTTGTATGGTGTGGCCTGATGGTGATGATGTTGCTCTCTATGTCGTGAACGTCGTCCTCGTATTGTTTCAGGGCCATGGCGATGACGGCTATGTATATTTCCTTGTCGATGCCGCCCGTCTGGAGTCCGTCCTTGAGTATCACCTTGGTCTTGTGTCCCGTTTCGGCTATCTTTTCGCCTGTCTTTACGGCTGCCTTTATGGGTTGTATCCTGCCGGCCTTCTTAAGGGCCTGCTTGTGGGCCATGAACAGGCCGAGCACGCGGAAGAACACGTAGAGCAGGGCGAGGCAGAAGAATACGATGCCCATCGAGAGCACCGTTATGCCGAAGCCGTGGGGATCCTCGCGCTTTATTTTCGCTATCTTTGTCTCGCTGGCCTGTACGTAGTTCTCAATGCCGGGCGTCACGTTGCCCGCGCTTTTCACTTCCCACTGGTCAGAGCCGTCTTTTATCCTTGCGAACGACTGGTCGGCCGCAAGCGCCGGTACCGACACCGAGTCGATAAGGTCGATGCCGTTGCCGTCGTACAGGGCTATCCAGAGCGGTTTGCCGCTTTCGGCCTTTGCGCTGATGTGCAGCGAGCCTTGCGCCGGGTTGCCGTTGAGGAAGAATACGACGTGTTCGCGCGCTGACATGCTGGTGCGGCTGTCGCCGTTGGGGATGCAGCTCATCATGGCCGTGCGCTCGTTGACGCTGAGGGCCTTGTCGAGCACGCGGCGGTCGGTCGTGATGTACATTCCGCGCACGTTGTACGTAGAGAAGGAGGTGTTGGCTATTTCAACCCACGCCCCCCTGTTGCCGTACTCGTCTTGCAGGTTTGCCTTGTTGTCGGTCAGCACCTCGTTGATCTTGATGTTCCTGGCACCCTGGCCGAACGTCGAGACGCTGCCTGCGCATAAGGCAAAGAGAAGGAAAATGGTCTTTTTCATGTTATGTATCAAAAGTTGTTTTGTTTACTTAGGTTTAGGGTTTCCATGGTAAATGGGCTTGAGGCCTGCGGCCTACGGCCTGGCCTTGCCGTAGGCCTTAAGCCCCTTTATGCTTAAGTCTCATCATATTCCGCAGCAGAACAGCACGATTATCTGTGCCGTGAATATCCTCAGGAACATGCTTAAGGGGTAGACCGTAGAGTAGCCTACGGCCGGGGCGTCCTTAGTGCACGATGCGTTGGCGTAGGCCAGCGCGGGGGGATCGGTGTACGTGCCGGCTATCATGCCCATTATCGTGAAGTAGTTGAACTTGTATTTCAGGCGGGCTATCGTGCCGACGATGAGGATCGGGATTATCGTTATGAGAAAGCCCGTGTAGACGTATTTCAGTCCGTCGCCTTGCAGAATCGTCTCGGCGAAGCCGTCGCCTGCTTTTATTCCGACGCTGGCCAGGAAGAGCACGAGCCCTATTTCGCGCAGCATCATGTTGGCGCTCGTCGTGGTGTATGTTACGAGGTGCACCTTGTAGCCGAAGCGGCCGATGAGTATCGCTATGATGAGCGGGCCGCCGGCGATGCCGAGCTTTATGGGGACCGGTATGCCGGGGAAGGCGATAGGTATGCTGCCGAAGAGTATTCCGACGAGTATCCCGACGAAGATGGTGGCTATGTTGGGAGCGTCGAGGCGTTTGACGGAGTTGCCCATGACGCTTGCCACGCGGTTGACTGCGCCCTCGCGTCCTACGACCATTATGCGGTCGCCCACTTGGAGCGAGAGGTTGGGGCTGGCGAAGAGGTCCATGCCGTGGCGCGTCACCCTTGTTTCGTTGACGCCGTATCCGCTCGAGAAGTGCATCTGGCCGAGCGTCTTGCCGTTGATAGCCGGGCGCGTTACGACGATGCGCTTGCTTACCATCGGCTCGTCCTGCTTCTTCCAGTCCACTTCCACTTCCGGGCCGATGAACGCTATGATGGCTTCGGCGTCGTTTTCGGCGCATACTATGAACACGCGGTCGCCGATGTGGAACACCGTGTTGCCTGTCGGCGTGCATACGTGGCCGTCGTGCAGCAGGCGCGAGCATACGAAGTCGCGGTTGAGGAAGTTGTGTACCTGGGCTATGGTCTTGCCCTCAAGGTAAGAGTTGGTTATCTCAATGTTCATGAAATGGGGCTTCACGGCTCCGTTGCCGCTCTCTTCCTCGTCGAGTTTCTCCTCCTCCTTGTCGATGCCTATCTTGCAAATGTAGCGTATGGCTATCGTCGCGCCGATGATGCCGAGCACGCCGAGCGGATAGGCGCAGGCGTAGCCCGACGCTATCTGGGGCACGTCGCCGTCGGTGAACACCGAGGCCAAGGCTTCGTTGGCCGCACCGAGACCGGGGGTGTTGGTCACCGCACCGTACAGCGTACCCACCATCATTGGCAGGTTTTTCGGGTCGGACGTGTCGAAGAAGACGTAGTAGCACGCGAACATCACGGCGATGTTCAGCAAGATGATGGTGGTTGACAAGGCGTTGAGGGTCACTCCTCCGCGCTTGAAGCTCTCAAAGAAGCCCGGGCCTACCTGCAAACCTATCATGAATACGAACAGGATAAGCCCGAATTCTTGTAAAAACGACAGTACGTTGGACGTTGCCGTGAAGCCTATATGGCCTGCGGCGATGCCGGCGAACAATACGAAAGTCACGCCAAGGGAAATTCCTCCGATCTTGATTTTCCCGAGGTAGACTCCCACCGCAATTACGATTGCGTAAAGCACTACGATGTGCGCGACGGAATCGGTCGTCGTGAATAAATTAATTAGCCATTCCATAACATATTTTTATAGTGCTGCAAAAGTAGCTAAAATATTACTCATTTAATAATTTTTGTGCAACAATTTTATTCCTGCGCCACAGGTTTTTGTATTTTTCACGGTTAAAAATTAATTTCTGTTCTTTTTTTTAAGGCGTGTCGGAAAAATACCTTATCTTTGCCAGAAGATAAGCTTCGGCTCGGCAATTTGAAAGTAAACTTTCATTGCGCTCGTTTGCATTATCTTTGCCAGAAGATAAACTTCGCCTCGGCAATTTCAAGCAAGCTTGATTGTGCTCGGCTTGCGTTATCTTTGCCAGAAGATAAGCTTCGCCCCGGCAAATTCAAGCAAGCCTGATTGCGGATCGGAGCGTTTCGCATGGCTGGAGCATGTATTCAGGCGGCAGGGATGGCTTAGAGTCTCGGTTGCGCCGTAAACGGTTGGCTGTCAATGCGTTGCCAAGCGTCATGCGAAAGATGGCCTTTCGGCGTGCGGAAGACTGTCTTTTATGCCGTGAAAGACGGCCTTTTGGACTGCGGAAGGCGGTCTTTTAGCAGGCAACGGCCTTTGCTGCGGCCGGCTGAAGCCGGCAAGACGGCGGATGGGGAGTAATCTTAAATTGGTTTAGTGTTGAACACATAATAATATAGGTAACTTATATAATAAGGATTTTTTATGTCAAACTGTAAAGAAAAACTCTTCAGCGAGTTCAAGGCTCCTACGAAGCAAGAATGGCTTGACAAGATTCAGGTCGACTTGAAGGGTGCCGACTTCAACAAGCGTTTGGTTTGGCGGACGAACGAAGGCTTCGACGTGCCGCCTTTCTACCGCAGGGAAGATGTGTTGAAACTTAACACTCCCGACTCTCTGCCGGGCGAGTTCCCCTATGTGCGCGGCAACAAGAAAAGTTGCAATTGCTGGTATGTGCGCCAGGACATCATGGCCGACGACGCCAAGGCTGCCAATGCCAAGGCTCTCGACGTTATCGGCCGCGGCGTAGACTCGGTGGGCTTCAGGATTCCCGGCGACAGCGTTAGCGCCGGTTTCGTAGAGACGCTGCTCGACGGAATCGACTGCGAGGCCGTCGAGGTGAACTTCAACACCTGTAAGCGCCACACTCTTGAACTGGCGCAGATATTGGCCGCCTACTTCGACAAGAAAGGCTGCGACAAGGCCAAGGTCAACGGTTCGCTCGACTGGGACCCGATGGAGAAAATCGTGATGAAGGGCCACGACGTGACACCCGTGCTCCGCTTTGCGCCGCAGATAGTCGAGGCGTTGAAGGATTATCCGCGCTTCCGCTGCATCTCGGTCAACGCCGTTGCGCTCAACAACGCCGGGGCTTACATCGTGCAGGAGCTTGGTTACGCCATGGCCTGGGGTAACGAATACCTCGACATGCTGACCGAAGCAGGCATAAGTGCCGACCTTGCCGCAAGCAAGATTACGTTTAACATGGGCGTGTCGGAGAATTTCTTCATGGAGATAGCAAAGTTCCGTGCCGCCCGCCTGCTTTGGGCCGAGATCGTGAAGAAGTATGAGCCGAAGGACGAAGCGTCGTGCATGATGTGCGTCAACGCCGTAACCTCGAAGTACAACATGACGCTGTTCGACAGCTATGTCAACCTGCTCAGGTCGCAGACCGAGTCGATGAGCGCCGCCCTTGCAGGCGTACACTCAATCGTCGTGACGCCGTTCGACGCAGTTTACGAGACTCCCAACGACTTCTCGGAGCGTCTCGCACGCAACCAGCAGCTGCTGCTTAAGGAGGAGAGCCACTTCGACAAGGTTGTCGACCCGGCCTCAGGCAGCTACTTCGTGGAGGAGCTTACCACGTCGCTCGCCAACGAGGGTTGGAAGATATTCCTTAACGTGGAGAACGAAGGCGGTTTCCTCGAAGCGGCGAAGAAAGGCACCGTACAAGACGACATCAACGCCACGAACGCAAAGCGCCATGACGCAGCCGCGAAGCGCAAGGAGTTCATCCTCGGGACGAACCAGTTCCCCAACTTCACTGAGAAGTCAGAGGGCAAGCACGCTCTCGGTTGCACGTGCTCTTGCGGCGGGGGCCACAAGCATGAGGCCGCTTTCAAGGCCGTCGAGACGACACGCCTCGCCGCTGATTACGAGGACTTGCGCCTGAAAGTTGAAGAGAGCGGCAAGACCCCCGTGGCCTTCATGCTCACGATAGGCAATCTTGCCATGCGCCAGGCGCGCGCCCAGTTCAGCTGCAACTTCCTTGCCTGTGCCGGTTACAAGGTGGTCGACAATCTCGGATTCAAGACTGTTGAAGAAGGTGTTGACGCAGCCCTTAAGGCAGGAGCAGACATCGTGGTGCTTTGTTCGAGCGACGACGAGTATGCAGAGTATGCCGTTCCGGCGTTCAAGTATCTCGACGGACGCGCCATGTTCGTAGTGGCAGGCGCCCCGGCTTGCATGGACGACCTCAAGGCCGCAGGCATAGAGAACTTCATACATGTGCGTTGCAACGTGCTTGAGACATTGAAAGAGTATAACGCTAAATTGGGAATAAAATGAGAAAGAATTTCAACGACGTCGACATATTTTCTGACATCAAGGCCGCCGACGGCGCAAAGTGGCAGAAAGATAACAACATAGCTCCAGACTGGAAGACACCCGAGCACATCATGGTGAAGCCGGCCTATACGAAGGAAGACCTCGAGGGCATGGAGCACCTTGACTATACGGCCGGACTTCCGCCGTTCCTCCGCGGCCCGTACAGCATGATGTACCCGTTCCGCCCGTGGACCATCCGCCAGTACGCAGGATTCTCGACGGCAGAGGAGAGCA
>CALUIJ010000064.1 GCA_944320675.1 uncultured Prevotella sp. | reverse complement strand
GCGTCTCCGAGAGGTCTTTTATCAGCGTGCCGTTGAGCGTGTATTCGCCCGAGTCATAGTTGTCGAGGATGCCCAGTATGTTCAATAATGTAGACTTGCCCGAGCCCGACGCGCCCATTATCGACACGAACTCGCCCTTCTCGATGTCGAGCGTTATGCCCTTCAGTACGTGCAGCGGCTGGCCGTTGTCGTAAGTCTTGTTTATGTCTTTAAGGTGTATCATCGCCATGTTGGGAATTTAAAGAAGTTATAGAATTTATAGAAGTTAAAGCCATTACCTTAATATTCGTAAGGAAACAGTAACCGGTGAAGTCATGGGAGTTAAAAGTCTGCGCCCCGTCTTACCGACGAATCCATCCTGAATAAGGCGGCAAGGCTTTCGGCTTTAACTTCCATAACTTCTTTAAATTCTTTAACTTCCATCATCGTTCCATCTTTCTTCCACCTCCTCGATGCCTATCCCAAGCAGGCGCATCTGGCGGAACAGTTCGGGCAGGCGCGCCTCCATGAACTCCCTGCGGCGTTCCTTGAGTATCTGTTGCTTGGCTCCCGGGGTGACGAAGTAGCCCAATCCGCGCTTCTTGTATATCACTCCCTGCTGCTCCAACAGGTCGTAAGACTTCACGGTGGTGTTGGTGTTCACCTCAAGCAGCACGGCGTACTCGCGCACGGAGGGTATGCGCTCATCGTCGCCGAACTTCCCCGTGAGTATCTCGTCGCACAGGCGGTCAGCTATCTGCACGTATATGGCTTTCTCTGAAGTGAAGTTCATTAGTTTATCCATTTATAGGTTATAACCTGCATGCGCCTGAACAGCTTGTAGCCAAGCCACCAGTCGAACGCGGCGCAGCCGAGGAAGAGCACTGACATGGTGTAAAGCATTGCGTCGGAGCCGTCGATCGAGATGTTCAGGTTGAAGCTCTTGGACGTTCCTACATTAACCGTCACGAAAAGTAAGAGCCACAACAGGTAGAACGCAGCACTGAAAACGAGAGGGCTGCGGCGGAAAATCGTGCCGCCGAGCAAGAAGAACGAGTGGCTCCACATCGCCCAGCCTATGGCCGCAAACCACGCAGCGCGGCTTTTAAGGGCGCCGGCCACGTAATTGCCGGCCGTGTCGTAGCCCGTGGCCAGTATGCCGACAAAGTCGGGTACGGCGCATTTCACGTAGTCGGCGCCGCCGACTGCGCACACCGCAATCCGCAACATGTCGGCCACGCAAAAGGCGGTCATGCTCATGACGACCCATCCCAACGAGGCGTAAAGGAAGCGCACAAGGTATTTTTCAAGGTCGGTCGAAGGCAGCATCATGAACGCCGTGCGGTTCTCCTTTGTATTCATATTGTTGAAAATGAAAGCCCCGCCGATGACGATGTATATGACATACACCAACGAACAGCCCAACAGCATCTCTATGTAACCGTCGTAGTCCATGCCGCCGGCACCTTTCAATACCGGCCATATTTGGAAAAACATGGTAAAAAAGAATCCTGCCACAAGTCCGCATGACACCGACAGCATGTTCATCCGCTCCATGCGGAACATCCACACAGCCGTGCGCACAAACCGTTTCATATCGAAATTCTTCATAAGATTATGCTTTTATATTAATCGTTAAAAAATGCATGGAGAATGTAAGCAGTCCAAGGACGGCAACCACGGGCGGCATCTGACAACCTACCCTGCACCGTCCATCCCCCGCTTAGAGGGCATCGGATTCTCCACTCTTCACTTTTCACCATTCACTTAACGTCACAGGTTCACCCACTTGTTGTTCACCGCCTGCATGCGTCGGAATATCATGTAAGCCAGCCACCAGTCGAGCACGCACAGCGCGGCTAACACCGCCGAGCCGGTCCAGGCCAAGGCGACCGCCAACGAAAACCGGTCGTCGAAGTCAGCACCGTCGACAATATGGACAAGCAGCGGCATGCAGACCATCATAAGGAGGAAATGGGCGAGAGTGGTGAATACGAACTGGCGGCGGCGGAAGAACGCTCCGCCCAGTATGTAGAACGAATGTACCCAGAAAATCCAGGCGAGCATGAGGGCAACGAACGAGAAGGCTTCGGCCTGCGACATGTCGCCGACATCGAGACGTCCGTCAATCCCGAAAGCGAATATCAGCCTGAAAAAGGCCGGTATGGCACTCTCTACCACGTCGATGCCCGCTATGATGCTTATGAGCATGCGGAACACGTCGGCCAGACAGAACGCGACGGCGCCCATGAGCCACCAGACCACGGTGACGTAAAGCGCGCGGACGACGAACTTCTCAAGGTCGGTGGCCGGCAGCATCCTGAACGTTATGCGCTGCTCCTTGGTGCCCATGTTGTTGAAAATCCAACATCCGCCTATCATCACGAGGACGGTATATATGAAAAAGTCGGTATGAACGGCCGTGTCTATGCCGTTGGCCACTATGGCCCGGGAACTGCCGTAGCCGGCGAACAGCTGGATGAGGAACGGCAGGAACATGGCGAAGAACATGGCGGCCGCGTTGGTAAGTATCTCCTTGCGCATCATAACGAACGACCATCCGAGCGTGCGGTTGAAGCGTTTTATGTCGAATCGTTTCATAAGATTTTCCTTTTTTGTTATTTTGACTATGGTGGTATCCGGCTTATCGGGCCGATGAGACGTATCCGCCCGATAAGATTATTGCTGCAGCGCCCTCTTGGTAACGGCGCTGAAGAGCAGCTCCAGGTTGAGCTGCGTGTCGCCTCCGCCCTCGCGCTTGCGTGTGATGACGGCGTTGCCCTGCACCGACGGCTCAGCGTAGAGCACGTCGTCGGCAGGCTCGCCCAAAGAGCGGAACTCGAAGTCGTACTTGGCGCAGATGTCGGCCACCGACGCATCGAGCAGCAGCTCCGAGCGGTCGAGCATCACGATGTGGTCGAGCAGCGACTCTACGTCGTGCACCTGGTGGGTGGAGATTATCATCATGCGGTCGTCGCCCATGTTGTTGGCTATGACGCGGCGGAACTGGCTCTTCGACGGAATGTCCAAGCCGTTGGTCGGCTCGTCCATAAGCAGCAGGCGGGTGTTGGCCGCAAGGGCGAAGCTCATGTAGACTTTCTTCTTCTGCCCCATCGAAAGCTCCTTAAGGTGGATGTCGGGCGTAAGCTCGAAGTCGCGCAGGCAGCTCTCCAAAATACTGCGGCTGAAGCGCGGATAGAACGGCTCGTTCATCCTTACGTAAGCTTCAAGGGTAACCGGGGCGAGGCTGAACTCCTCGGGCACGATGAACGTCTCGGCCAGCATGCCTGCGTCGTGGGCGGCCGAGTCTATGCCGCCTACGGTTATCCTGCCGGCCGTAGGGCGCAGCAATCCGCTGATAAGGTAGAGCAGGGTCGACTTGCCGGTGCCGTTCTTGCCCAGCAGTCCGTAGATGTTGTTTTCCTCGAAGGCGAGGTTGAAGCCGTCGAACACGTAGCGGCCCGCGCCCTGGTACTTGTACTTTAGGTTTTCGATGCGTATCATTTGCCTGTCGTTTGAAAGGTTAGGGCCGCCGTGGCGGCCGTCGGTTGTAGATGTTCCCATAATTGTTAAAGTCTTAGATTGCAATGTTGTTTTTAGTATTCAGGTCTTGTTTTATAGTGTACTATTGTTGTAGTACACTGCAAATGTAATGCAATATAACATCACTTGCAAGTTTTTCGACGGGAAAATGCACATCGTCCCACGGTTTTAACTTTTATTCGCAAATACGAAATCGGCAACAGACAAATAAGAACGTATTTTAACCAACCGGCGTTACAACGGGCAACCGGCACGAACCAACATTACGGCGGAACGGGCGGAGCCTGACCACCGATTAGGATTAAGGACAAAACAGGATCCAGGATGAACCCCGGGAGGCAACCTTTTACGCCGCAAAACACGGTCTTCCGCCGCCTAAAAGGCGGCCTTTTAAGCGGCGAAAGACCGCCTTTCACAACACACTGGGTATCAGCACGTTATGCATGGCACGGAAGAATGCGCCGCGCAAAACGCCGAAGCCGTGGGCCATGAAGCCAAAAATAGCGCGAATTATTTTGTTTTACACGCCAAAAAACGTAACTTTGCACACCGTAACCGTTCGCAAACAACATTATTAAATATATAAACACGACAAGACATGGACACACTTAAGAGAGCATTGGCATCGAAACTGCTAAAGATAAAGGCGATAAAGCTGCAGCCCGACAACCCCTTCACGTGGGCTTCGGGATGGAAGTCGCCGTTCTATTGCGACAACCGCAAGACGCTGTCATACGCCGACCTGCGCAGCTTCGTCAAACTGGAGCTGGCGCACGCCGTGCTTGAGCACTTCCCCGAGGCCACGGCCGTAGCCGGCG
>CALUIJ010000063.1 GCA_944320675.1 uncultured Prevotella sp. | reverse complement strand
CCGAATACTTCCGCTCGTTGTCAAATAAGGCGGGCGAAACGAAGCGGAACAGCTCGTACAGAATGTAGGGCGAGGCGGCCAGCAGACCGAGGTAGACAGAGGTCGTGAGGTGGGTCATGAACTGGCTGGTCAAGTCGGTAGCTATCAGCTTTACGTGGAACTTTGGAAAGCTGAAGCCGGTCATGCCTAAGGCGCGCGCCATGCGCTCGAACGCCGAATAGGTGACGAAATCCCACTCGCTCGGTGCGAGCAGCATGCGCCATGTCGCGTCCTTGAAACAGAACACTGCGACGGATACAATGCCGCTCACTCCGAGTATACGGAACAACACCCGGCGGAACACTTCAAGATGGCCGCCGAACGTCATCAAATCGTCACTGCCGGCCTTGCGCCCCATGCTCCTCCTTGTTGTCGTCTTTCTTAGCGTCAGCCGTGCCGCCGTCTTTACGGCGTCCGTCATCGTCGGCGTCGTTGACCGAAGCCTCGACGTCGTTGACGCCTTTCTTAAACTCTTTAACTCCCTGGCCGAGTCCCCTCATCATTTCCGGCAGCTTCTTGCCGCCGAACAGCAGCAAGGCTATGCCTCCTATTAACAGAAGCTCCGTAGTGCCTATGAAAAGAAACTGTACCATCATTATTGCTGTTGTAAAATCAGATAAATGTCACACGTGTCGAAGTTTATCTCCCAATGGCCGCCGTCTATGCTCTCCCATTGGTACTTGTCGGCCATGCGGTTCCACCACGACTGAAACTTCGTGCCGGTTTCGCCCATGTCCTTAACCAACTTCTCATACAGCTCCTCGTTGTCGGCCGTGACAATCTTGGCCAGTTCGTTGAGGCCGTTGCGGCGTTCGAACAACGCCTGAATCTCGTCTCTCTCTTCGGGCGTAACCTGCCCAATCGTCTTCTTTACCATTCTTCTTTTACGTCAAAGGGGTCTAAATAATCTATTTCCTTAATCTCTTCCCTGTCGGGTAAGAACGTGCCGTGCGTCCTTATTTTCGTCAGCAACCCGCGCGCGGCGTTGCGTTCAAGGTGAGCCACGACGCACTGCTCGTGCGACGGCGTGTTCACCTCGAGCGTAGTCTTGCGGTTGAGCCATACGCAGCGGCGGCACTGGTAAGCGTCGCAGCGTCGGCACAGCGGGGCATGGTCGAACTTGTACAGCCGGGCGTTCTTTATGTCAAGTCCGCCGTCGAGGCTGCCTACGGCGTAGCCGTCGGCGCAGAGATAGAACGCCGGGCATACGTAGAAGCGTCCGTCGGGCGCAAGCGTAATGGTTGTGTAGCCGGCTCCGCAGTTGTTCATTTTGTCGAGCATCATGCGGTCGGTCAGTATGTTGAGCTGGGGAGTCTTGCTCTCGGCGTACATCCGCTCAACGTCTTCTGACAATTCGGCCAAAGCCTTGCCGTACTTCTTAAAGTCGTCGTCGGTGAATGTCTCGATGTCCTTCAGGACGATGTTCAGCCTGCCGGTGCTTTCAAGCATTGAAGTGATTGCGCCGCGTCCGGCAAACATTTCTTCCTTAGTCAGCCTTAGAACGTAGGCCGTGCCTTCGTTGACGGTCGTTCCGCCGGCCTCGGCAAGGCCGTCGATTACCGCCACGTCTGCCCTCTCGGCCATGCTTGCAGGCTTAATCTTAATGTGGTCGATCGACTCTATTACTTCTGCATACTCCTCTGGCAACTCGTAATCGGGATAAACAAACTGAATGTTCAGGTTTTCCTTCATACCGTAAAGTATGCCGGCTTTAAGCGTATCCAACGGCATCAGCCTGCGTTCCGTGCGCTCGTTTGCGTAATGGCAGAACGACACAGACGTATCGTCAAGCAGGATAACAAGATACTGTATCATGGTCTTAGCATTTAGCAGGGTTAAACTTCGGTTTGTTCGTCTCGTACTCCTCACGCGCCTCTTCAAGTTCCAACTTACGGAACAGCTTGTTCCAGTAATAGTTGTTGGCTCTCACCCTTGCCTTGTGCATCAGGCAGATGGCCGTAGAGCGTTGGTAAACGGTAGGAGTGTCGGCCGCGTCGTAGTTCTCGCCCTGGCACCAAGCGCAGCCCTCGGCCACCTCGCAGTCAATGCACTTCTGCGGCGACTGCGTGCAGCGGTCGAGCGTAAGGAACGGTCGCAGCTTGTTCTTGTTGATGCCGTCGCGGATGTTTCCTATTATCCAAGGCTTTTTCTCCCTCAATGCGTATTGGGCAAAGCGCAAACAAGGATAGAACAATCCCTCCGCATCGACAGCCAGCATTTTTCCTGCCCCACACCAATTCTGATTTTGCGAAACAGGGTCGAGCGGCTTTCCGATATGTTCGGAAAAGAACGAACAAGCGTAATTCTCATAATACCGATTGTCTATGATTGCATCGGCCAATTCCATAAGCTGTTCTTCAAAGCGTTGATCATCACCTTCTTCCCACACGTTTTCGAACACACAATTGATATTCACTTGGTGTATACCTAGGTTGTAAAGGTGGAGTATGCTTTCCTTTATATAAGGGATGTCTGCGCTACTTATTGTAACTTTGGTCTTTGCCCCTGGAAATTGTTTTAGCCAAAGCGGGATGTTTCGCACCACATTAAGGTATGAACCGCGTTCTTCGCCTTTATCATTTTTCCAAATGCGATTCAAATCATGTTTTCGCTCAGTCCCATCAATAGTGATGCCGATGCTCAGATGTTTGTGGTTCTTTGCAATGAACTGCTGTACTTTTTCCGAGTCATAATTGATCCCATTCGTAGAAAAAGAAAAACGGTAAGAATTGAACCAATGATGGTCTAACCGGAACATTTCCATCTTCAAATAGTCGCAGACCCGGTCGATAAGATCTATTTCTAGAAACGGTTCCCCGCCAATGAAATCCCACACCACACTTGCCTCTGGCATCTCTTTTTCATGGTTGAGAATGTAGTCGACGGCCTGCTTGGCCACATCCCAAGACATCCGTTCCTTGTTGTTTTTTCCTACGAGATAACAATATTTGCAAGCAAGTTGGCAGTCTTTCGTAACAACAAACGTGATGTGTTTGGCCGTATTATATTTCCAATCTCTTTTATTTTTATAAATGCTCATAATCTTTTACATAGAAAACCTGTCCCACATCACGACGATATAGGACAGGGCTTGAACAATTAGCAATCACCATTCTCCGTCATAGCAGCTAAATGCACAATTAACTTCGCATGAAGAAACACAAGAATCGCTGCAACCGCCCGAACAGGAGTTGCCACACCCATTGTTTTGGTTATTATTATTGGACTCGGGAACATCATCATCTTTGTCACAAGATGACAGGATGGTTGGTCCCAAAACAATAACACCCAAAATTGGCAATACACCTTTGGCCGCTTTCTTGAAGAAATCCCTACGTGATTGGAGTTCTTGTTTTTTCATTTTCTCATTCTCCATAATACTTATTTTATTTAAGAACGTTAGCCTTGCAGAACTCCCGAAATAGGCTTATAGGTTAGTTGGGATAAGATACTAAAAAAGACGTGGGAGTCTCTACTTCTCGCTTATCCCACAGTCAGGCTCTCGCATTGCCCATCGTCAAGGATAAGCAACGCAGTTAGCCCACGCCGTGACATATTATATAATGAGTGTATGGGACAGACTCTGCCCCATACGGATATAATACATCCCACGTGGACGTTCCCGTTGCCGTATCTTCATGACGATAGTTCAAACTTGCGAGATTTGACTGTCGAAGATAACGTCCGTAAACGTCCTTTACCAGTAAATAACCCACAAGCCCTTACAAACGGACTAACTGGGTCGGCACAAAGTTAAGCAATTTTGTAAAGAAAACAAAATTAATTGGAATATTTTTCAGAAAAAATTATTGAATATCCGCAATCAACCTAATATCCATCCTCATTCAAGCAGCAAGACATTTTGTCATTCCGAGCGTAGACCCGGAATCCAGTGTAAGCAGCCAAGTATTTCATGTTTGTATACTGGATTCCGGGTCTACGCTCGGAATGACAAAATGTCTTGCTGCTTGAATGAGGATGAAGTATTAAGTGGAATTGGGTAAATTGCGGATATTCAATATAAAATTATGTGGCGGTTGCCGAAGCCCGCCGTCGGTGGCGGTTTTCCAAGAGACGGTTCATCCGCAAACCTTTTGGATGTGTGTATGATACGACATATAACAAACATCCCCTTTCAATCCAAATGGTTGGTAACTGTCATGCCGCACCCCGATGCGGCATGACAGTTACCGACGGCTTGGA
>CALUIJ010000062.1 GCA_944320675.1 uncultured Prevotella sp. | reverse complement strand
CCTTTTTTGAGTCGGGGTCTTGGTGGGCGTTTGTCCGTCAAGGCCCTTTTTCCGCTTTCCCGCGTTGGGAGCGCACCCTGCGGGGATGGTTCCTTGCGGGGCGCTTTTTTTGTCGCTTTTCCCCTGCCGGCGCTTTTTTCGTGTGCGCGCTTCAATGCGCGGGATGGGAAATGCTGCATGTGTGTCAGGCAAATAACGAAAGAGGGTGTATCAGAATTAGGTTATAGCCATTATAAAGGCATTACCTAATTCCGGCACACCCTCTTTCGTTAGTGCTGATTAATGTAGAGATTCTTCAGTTTATTCTTTGTAATATATCATTCTTCCCTTGCTCCTTTAGGGTCGAGTATTTTCGCCAATCCTCCAGAGGCGGTTTCTTTGTAGAGGGATGGTATGTCGTGTCCGGTTTGTTTCATCACGGTCACGACCCTGTCGAACGATACGCGGTGGCTGCCGTCCGAGAATGCGGAATAGAGGTTGGAGTCCAAGGCCCGTGTCGCTGCGAAGGCGTTGCGCTCTATGCAAGGGATTTGCACGAGTCCGCAAATAGGGTCGCAGGTCATGCCGAGGTGGTGCTCAAGGCCCATTTCCGCTGCGTATTCAATCTGTGATGGACTGCCGCCGAATAATTGGCAAGCAGCTCCTGAAGCCATTGCGCATGCCACGCCGACTTCGCCTTGGCATCCTACGTCGGCTCCGGATATTGAGGCGTTTTGTTTTACGATGTTGCCTATCAGTCCGGCCGTGGCCATGGCGTGCAATATGTGTGAGTCGTTGAAGTTGTGCCCTCTTGACAGGTGGTAAAGTACGGCGGGGAGTACGCCTGAGGCACCGCAGGTCGGGGCCGTGACGATTGTGCCGCCTGAGGCGTTTTCCTCGCTGACGGCTAACGCATAGGCGTAGACTAAGCCGCGTGTTTGCAGTGATTGTTTGTATCCGGACGCTTTAACGTAGTAGGTCGGTGCCTTGCGTGCGATGTTGAGCGGTCCGGGCAATCGTCCTTCGTGGTTGATGCCCCGTTCCACGGCGGCCTGCATGGCCTTCCATGCTTCCATGAGGTAGTCCCAAATGCTGCTGTCTTCGCATAAGTCGACATATTCCCAATAGCTGTGCCCCGTGTCCTCGCACCATTTCATGATTTCGGTCATGGAGTTCATTTCATACACTTCAGGCGTGTCGAACATGTCGTTCTCGATTTTCCCCTCGGACAACGCCCCGCCGCCGATGCTGTAAACCGTCCATTCGCCTATTTGCTGCTTTTCGGCGTCCAGGGCTATGAATCTCATCCCGTTGGGGTGGAACGGCAGGAATACGTCCGGTTGCCAGTTGATTGTTACTTGTCCGGCTTCCTGCAGCACTTCTTTTATGGCGGTGTCGGTCATGTGGCCCTTGCCTGTGGCGGCCAGGCTGCCGTAGAGCGTTACGTCGAACGACGCAGCGTCGCCGTGTTTATCCAAAAACAATTTTGCCGCCTTCTGAGGCCCCATCGTGTGGCTGCTCGACGGCCCTTTACCTATCTTGTATAATTCCCTTAAAGATTTCATAATAGCACTTCTGCTTTATTTCCACCGCAAAGTTAACTCAAAATCGCCGTAAAAACAAGCTTGCGCGGTTATTTGTAGTTTGCGTAACGTAAGATTAACACGGCTTGGCGGCCCTCACGCTTGCGGGATGTCCGGGCAAACGCTTGTAGGGATGCCGGCGTGAGCGTTTGCAAATCAAAAAAATGCATTTTTTGCGCGTATGGCGTAAAAGACGGCCTTTCACGTTGCAAAAGACAAGCTTTCACGTTGCAAAAGACAAGCTTTCATGCTGCGGAAGACGGCCTTCCGCAATGTGGAAAACCGTATTTTACATTCTATGGCGGAATGCCCCGGCCCGTCGCCAAAACGACGCTGCGCCGCCGTAGGTTTTGAGATATTTCGTTGAAATATTGTTTTTTCCGTAAAAAATGCATATCTTTGCAACATGAGCCAATGGCACGTGCACGGTGGCATGTGCCGGTGGCGCTGCGAGGAGTATGCTTGGATTGAGACGTATAATCGTATGGTTTGCCCGGATTGGGCATTGCCGCGGCTTCGGCGTGCAGTCGCCTTGGGCTTACCGCATGGTGCGTTATGTCATCAACGAGCATTATCCGTATTACGCATACGGGCCGTTGGCCGAGGCCTTCCCGTGTCATGACGCAGTGACGCGCAAGTTGCGCGAGCTGTGCCTGCGGCTGGCCAACCACGTGCAGCCGCGGACGGTCACGGCGTATGGCTGCGCCGACAGTGCCGTAGAGGCTTATGTTAAGGCCGGATGCAAGGCGGCGGATTATAAGGAGGCACCGTGCGGAGCGGTGCAGGGGGCGGCCGGGACGGCCGACTTAGCCCTGATATGGCCCGGGGCAGGTGCCGGCAAGGCCTTTGCCGCCGTGGCTGACGGCGCGCGCGACGGGACGGTGGCCGTGCTTTTCGGCATCCGCGGTGATAAGGACATGCGCCGGTTATGGCGCGGAGCGGTGGCCGGGCTCAAGGGCGTGGTGACGTTCGACCTGTATTATTGCGGTCTTGTGTTTTTCGACGGGAAACGGTTCAAACAGAACTACATTATAAACTTTTAACCATTTACGACTATGAAAATAACAAAGGTATATACCAAGACGGGCGACGAAGGCACGACGAGCCTTGTCGGCGGCGTGAAAGTGAAGAAGACCAACTCGCGTATAGAAGCCTACGGCACCGTTGACGAGCTGAGCGCGGACCTCGGCCTGCTGGCCTCGTTCATGAAGGACGGGCCTGACAAGAACCAGATATACCGCATACAGCGCAACCTGTTTACCGTCTGCTCGTACCTGGCCACCGACAAGACGAAGACGCAGCTCGCCCCGTCGTACACGCTCGGGGCGGAGGAAGTGGAGGTGCTCGAGGGCGAGATCGACAAAATCATCGCAGGCATACCCCAGCAGACGGCGTTCATACTGCCCGGAGGCTCGCACGAGGCGGCCATGGCTCACGTGTGCCGCACGGTGTGCCGACGCGCCGAGCGCAGGATATTCTTCCTTGCCGAGACGACCGAGCTTGACCCCGAGGTGCTTCAGTACATGAACCGCCTGAGTGACTATCTGTTCGTGCTTGCGAGGAAATTAAACTTTGTTGACGGTGTGAGAGAAAAAACGTGGCAGAAATCTTGCAAATAAGAAAAAAAATATTACTTTTGCGCTCGATAAAAAACACGTAAAATTTTTAAGGTTATGTATTGGACACTTGAATTAGCTTCGAAACTCGAAGATGCGCCGTGGCCCGCAACAAAGGACGAGCTGATTGACTATGCAATACGCTCGGGCGCACCCCTTGAAGTATTGGAAAATCTGCAAGAGATAGAAGACGAAGGCGATGTTTACGAAAGCATCGAGGATATATGGCCCGACTATCCCACGAAAGAAGATTTCCTCTTCAACGAGGACGAGTATTAAGCCGCTTGCCCGGCGTAAGCAATTTGACTGACAAGCTGGAAATCAACGGAAGTGGGGATGTCGAAAATCCCCACTTCCTCGTTTTACCGTCCTTTACGGCGTATAAGTCAGGAGGTCATTAGGATGTTGGTCACATACATTTACGTATGGTAGCCGGCTCCTCATCCCTTTTCCGTGCCGCTGCCGTGTTCTTGTTTCCCGATGTAGCCTGTTACGTTTTTTGCAAAAGCGGGAAACATTATGACGACAGCATGGAATACGGATGGGTTTTAATGACCGGTTGGGACTTAAGGGCCATGCATGCGCCGGCCACATGGGCTCAGGCCGTTTCCCTTAGTTGGATTAGCGCCGAACTTCGTTTCTTAACTCTTAAATCTTATTTGCTTTTGCAATAAAAACGCAAGGCGTGCGTTATATTATCGTGCGAAAACGTCTTTACATCATATCAACGTTGCTGCTGCTCGCCGTCTCGAGGGCCGGCGCGCAGTACGACGTGTCGTTCAGCCATTACTGGGACTTGGAGCCGTATTACAACGCCGGAGCCGTGGGCAAGCAGCAGAAGCTCAACATAGCGGCGGCATACGCGCTGAGCTTCGCCGGGTTTGAGAACAATCCCCGGTCGATGTACGTCGGGGCCGACATGCCTTTGTACCTCTTGAAAAACTACCACGGCGTGGGCGTGTCGCTGCTCAACGACCAGATCGGACTTTTCACCCACCAGCGTTTCGCCTTGCAGTACGCCTACAAGCACCGCCTGTTCGGCGGAATGATAAGTGCCGGCGTGCAGCTCGGGCTGCTCAGCGAGGGGTTCGACGGCTCGGAGCTTGACATGGAGGACTCGAGCGACCCTGCTTTTTCAACGTCGGAAGTCAACGGCAGCGCCTTCGACATAGGTTTCGGCCTGTATTATACGCACGGCCCGTGGTATGCGGGCCTGTCGGCCCAGCACGTCACCTCGCCGCTTGTCGAACTCGGCGAAACCAACGAGTTGCAGATCGATCCTACGTTTTATTTGACGGGAGGATACAATATAAAGCTGAGAAATCCGTTTCTTACTATAAGTCCGTCCGTGCTCGTAAGGACCGACGGCACGGCGTGGCGCGGCGACGTTTCGGGGCGCTTGGTTTACACGAACGACAAGAAGATGCTCTACGGCGGCTTGTCGTACAGCCCTACCAACTCGGTGACGGTGCTCGTAGGAGGCAATTTCCACGGCATACACATCGGCTACAGTTACGAGGTGTACACGTCGGCCATAAGCGTCGGCAACGGCAGCCACGAGCTGATATTGGGCTACCAGATGGACGTGAACCTTTTCAAGAAAGGCAGGAACAAGCATAAGAGCGTAAGAATATTATAAGGAATATGAAGAAAGCTAATATAACGGTAATGGCGTTGGCCGTGCTTCTTACGGCAATACTCACCGGATGCTTCGGCGGCAGGATGTCGTCGTTGGGGCGCGGCGGCGAGGTGGTCGGCGTCGGAGGCAGGAGCTTCACCGAGCCTACGCCTTACGGGATGACCATGATTAAGAGGGGATACCTTAAGATGGGTATCGGCGAGGGCGACAGCCTATGGGGCCGCCAGACTCCCACGAAGGAAATATCGGTCGACGGATTCTGGATGGACGAGACCGAGGTCACAAACTCGGAGTACCGCCAGTTTGTGTATTGGGTGCGCGACTCCATCCTACGCACGCGCCTGGCCGACCCCGCCTATGGCGGCGACGAGACATACATGATAACCGAGGACAAGAACGGCGACCCCGTGACGCCCCACCTGAACTGGAAGAAGGCACTGCCGCGCAAGCCCAACGAGGATGAGCAGCGCGCCATCGAGAGCTTGTATGTCACCAACCCCGTAACGGGCGAGAAGCTGCTCGACGCAAGCCAGATGAACTACCGCTACGAGGTTTACGACTATACGACCGCGGCCCTGCGCCGCAACCGTCTCGACCCTGCGCAGCGCAACCTGAACACGGACGTGCAGGCTAACCCCGACGAGGTGGTGATGATATCAAAGGACACGGCTTATATCGACGACGAAGGCCGCATCGTGAGGCAGACTATCGACCGTCCGCTGAGCGGGCCGTGGGACTTTCTTAATACGTATATCGTGAACATTTATCCCGACACGACGTGCTGGGTCAACGATTTCGTAAACTCGGACAACGAGACTTACATGCGGCTTTACTTCAGCAGTCCTACGTATAACGATTACCCCGTGGTAGGCGTTACGTGGGAACAGGCCAACGCCTTTTGCGCATGGCGCACCGACTACCTGCTGAAAGGACTTGGCGGCGAAGCCCGTTACATACAGCGTTACCGCCTGCCGACCGAAGCCGAGTGGGAATACGCCGCGCGCGGCAAGGAGGGCACCGAGTTCCCGTGGGAGCAAGTCGACGTTAAGAACGAGGACGGATGCTTCTTCGCCAACTTCAAGCCCGACCGCGGCAACTACACCGAGGACGGCAACCTTATAACGAGCCGTGTGGGGTTGTTCTCGTCGAACTCCAACGGATTGTTCGACATGGCCGGAAACGTGGCCGAATGGACGAGCACCACGTACACCGAGGCAGGCATCGACGCCATGAACGACCTTAACCCCGAGCTTAGGTACAACGCCGCCAAGGAGGACCCGTACCGCCTGAAGAAGAAGAGCGTGCGCGGCGGCTCGTGGAAAGACCCCGAGTCGTTCATACGTTCGGCTTGGCGTACATGGGAATACCAGAACCAGCCGCGCTGCTACATCGGCTTCCGCTGCGTCAGGAGCCTGGCCACTACAACAAGTACGAAACAAAAAGGGAGGAAGAGAAGATAATGACCGAGTATAGCAAATACAACATCGTTTACCGCCTTCAGAAATGGCTTGACAGCGTTCCTGGGCAAACGTTCCTCAATTACGCCTACAGTTGGGGCGCGTCTATCGTGATATTGGGTACGCTGTTCAAGCTGACCCACCTGCCCGGGGCCAACCTCATGCTTTATCTTGGCATGGGCACCGAGGTTATAGTGTTCTTCATATCGGCGTTCGACCGTCCTTTCGACAAGACCGCCATCGGCAAGGACCTGCCTACGCACGTCAATGCCGAGGGTGAGGAGATTGTGGACGAGGCCGGTGACGAAACCGTGGAAGAGATTCAGCCTGTGCAAGGCGGCGTGGCGGTGCAGCCGGGCATGGTCGCTTTTGTCGGCGGCATTGCCGGGCGGCCGGCCCAAGGCTCGCAGCCGGAAAGCCAAGCTGACGGCGCTTCCGCCGGCGGGGATGTTACGGGGGATGTTACGGCCGGGGCGTCTGCCGCCCAGTCCGGCGTCCAGGTTGCCGGCGTCGAGGCAGTTCCGGGATGGGTGTCAGCCCAGCAGCAAGTATCGCCTGAAATGGAAGAGGCGACGAACAATTACGTTGACGAACTGAAGAAGCTCACCGAAATGCTGGCCAAAGTGTCTGAGCAGAGCGCACGCCTTACGCGCGACTCTGAGGAAATGGAGAATCTCAACCGCACGCTTACCGGCATCTGCAAGGTGTACGAGATGCAGCTTAAAGGAGCAAGCGCGCAGATCGGCACGATCGACGAAATCAACGAGCAGTCGCGCAGGATGGCTTCGCAGATTGAGCAGCTTAACAAGATTTACGCCCGTATGATCGAGGCCATGACCGTAAACATGCGTGCCACGGCGGCCAGCGGGAACAACACTGAAGCGTAAAGAATAATGGCTATAAAGAAAAGACCGGTATCTCCCCGCCAGAAGATGATAAACTTGATGTACGTCGTCTTGATGGCTATGCTCGCGCTCAACGTGTCGACGGAAGTGCTTGAGGGCTTTTCCATCGTGGAAGAGAGCCTTCACCGCACGACCACGAACTCGGCGTCGGAGAACGAGGCCATTTACGGCGACTTCGAGGCTCAGATGAAAGCCAATCCGCAGAAAGTAAAGGCGTGGTTCGACAAGGCCACGGCCGTCAAGCGGATGAGCGACTCGCTGTTCAACTTCGCGCAGGAGTTGAAGGTGGCCATCGTCAAGGAGGCCGACGGGGAGGACGGCGACGTTATGGACATAGAGCGCAAGGACGACTTAGAGGCGGCCAACCAAGTTATGCTCGCCCCGGGAAAAGGGCAGGGCAAGAGGTTGTTCGATGCCATAAATTCGTTCCGCGAACGCATTTTGGAGATGGTCACCGACGAGCGCCAGAAAGCCATAATAGCCAGCAACCTTACTACGACGTTGCCCAAGAACGCGCGCACCATGGGCAAGAACTGGCAGGAATACATGTTTGAGGACATGCCGGTGGCCGCGGCCGTGACGCTGCTCACCAAGCTGCAGAGCGACGTACGCTATGCCGAGGGAGAAGTCCTGCACACCCTTGTGGCGAATATCGACATGAAGGACATACGTGTCAACAAGCTGAGTGCCTTCGTGATACCGAATTCCCATACGATAGTGCGCCGCGACAAGTTCTCGGCGCAGATAGTGATGGCCGCCGTCGACACGACGCAGCATCCGAAGATATTCATCGGCGGACGGCAGATGAACCTGCGCGACAACACTTACGAGGTGGTGACAAGCCGCACCGGCGAGTTCAACCTTGCCGGATACATTACCATGCAGAACGGCAACGGCGACGTAATCCGCCGTGACTTCTCGCAGAAGTACACCGTCGTAGACCCGAGCGCCACCGTCTCGGCCGACCTTATGAACGTGCTTTACGCCGGATACAGCAACCCTATAAGCATAAGCATTCCCGGCGTGCCGCTTAACAAGGTGTCGGCTACCATGTCGGGCGGAACGCTCCAACCCGTAGGCCCTGGCAAATACATCGCCCGCCCGGCGGCTGTGGGCAAGGATGTCACAATCAACGTATTGTCGCTTCAGACCGGCACGGCGCGTCAGGTGGGAGGGTTTACTTTCAAGGTGCGCAAGCTGCCCGACCCTACTCCTTACATACAGATAGGCGACAACCGTTTCCGCACAGGCGGCCTTGCCAAGGCTTCGCTTATGTCGGCCGGAGGCATAAAGGCCGCGATAGACGACGGCTTGTTGGACATACCGTTCAACGTGTTAAGCTTCGAGGCCGTGTTTTACGACAACATGGGCAACGCCGTACCGATGGTGTCAGACGGCGCTTCATTCTCGCAGCGCCAGCGTGAGACGTTCCGCCGCCTGTCGCGCAACAAGCGTTTCTACATAACGCGCATATCGGCCGTAGGGCCTGACGGCATCAAGCGTACGCTGCCGACTTCCATGGAAATCATTGTGAAGTAAGTAAAAAACAGAGTAAAGAAGAACTAAGAGTTGAGATAACATGGATAATTTCTTATTTTCACGAATCATACCGTATGGCCGTAATACGGGCCCGGCCGGGTTTTGGCGTGTTGCCGCCGTGGTTTTGCTCATGCTTGCGTGCGCGGCCGAGATAGCCGACGCACAGCCTGCGGCGCGCCGCCGCCAGCAGCAGCGGCAGAACGCCCAAAGCGCCCAGGCCCTTACCACGCGCGCGAGGTTGTCTTATCCCGTGGCGGCCAGGATGTCGGAAGACGTCGTATGGCGCAGGGACATCTACCGTGAAATATTGCTTGAAGAGGACGCCAACGCCCCATTGTATTACCCCGTAGAGCCGATAGGGTCGCAGATGAACCTTTTCACTTATCTTTTCAGGCTGGTGATGCGCACCGGCGACGCTTACGAGTACCGCCTTGACGGCAACGAGGTGTTTACTGATTCGGCCAGGATCAACCGCATGTCTTTCCTTGACAACTACCATATCTATTACGGGCGTAGCTACCGTGGGGTGCGCATAGACGACAGTGACATCCCCCCGTCCGAGGTTAAGTCGTATTACATATAGGAGAGCGCTTATTACGACCAGGCTTCGGCCACTTTCCATGTCAAGCCCGTGGCCCTCTGTCCGGTGTTGTGGCGCACCGACGATTTCGGCGACGGCGAGCAGAAGTATCCGTTGTTCTGGGTGAAATACGACGACGTAGCCCCTTACTTAGGCAAGCAGGTCATAATGACGAGCAATTACAACAACGCCGCCACCATGAGCATGGACGATTATTTCACGCGCAACATGTACAAGGGCAAGATCTATAAGACTGCCAACATGCTCGGGCGCACTCTTGCGCAGTATTGCCCCACCGACTCCGCCCTCGCCAAGGAGCAGCGGCGTATAGAGGGCGAGCTTGCCGCGTTCGAGAAGAACATTTGGGGCGACCAGGCCCGCAAGGATTCCCTCGACAGCATAGCCAAGGCCGAGGTTAAGGACAAGAAGGGCCGCAAGGCCAAGCGCAACCGCCGCGCGTCTTCGTCGGTAAGCCGTAGCCGTTCTAAGGGCAAGTCGTCGCCCTCGGGCTCTTCGGCCGCGCGTGTTACGGTGCGCCGTCAGCGCCATTGACATGTTTACTACCTGCTTCCCCGGTCCGGGGGCAGGCTTATTTATTAACTTAAAACACTTAAGCGTATGAAAAAGTTGTTTACATTGGTTGCCCTTATCGCGGCGACTTTGGTGGCCGTTCCGGCCCAGGCCCAGTTCAAGTTCGGTCTGAAGGGCGGTCTTAACGTTACGGACATGTCGTTCAGCAGCGACGTCGTTGAAGCATCCAACCGTGCAGGCTTCTTCATCGGCCCGACGGTGAAGTTCACTTTGCCCATCGTAGGCCTCGGCATTGACGCTTCCGCCCTTTACGACCAGCGTGAGGCCGAGCTGAAAGGTTCCGACGAGAAGATAAAGCAGCAGGCCATCAACATCCCCGTCAACCTGCGCTACGACATCGGCCTCGGCAGCCTTGCGGCCGTTTACCTGGCCGCCGGCCCGCAGTTCGGGTTCAACATCGGCGACAAGCACCAGACGCTTGTCCAGGACGTGTCCGAGTGGAAGCTCAACACTTCAAACTTCAGTGTCAACGTCGGTCTTGGCGTGATGCTGCTCAGCCATCTGCAAATCGGTGCCAACTACAATATCGTTTGCGGTAAGACGGGCGAGGTGACCGTGTTCGACGGTGCCAAGGAGGCCTTCCGCGGCCGCTCGAACACATGGCAGGTTTCGGCCGCTTATTATTTCTGATAGGCCGGCTTAAGTAGGCCCTTTTCGGCCATGCGGTGCTGCGGCGTCAGTGTGGGCGTGTGGGAACGTCAAGCCTCACGCAGGGTCTACGTCGAAATATATCTGCACCGTCTTGTAGCGCTTGTCCTGCAAGACGGTGTTTTTGCCTTTGTCGAGGTATAGCCTCGCTTTTGCGAGGTCTATGCCGTTTTCCAGTTTTACGACCATTTTCCTTATGTTCATCGCCTTTACCTTGGCCACCGGCGGCTTGTCGGGGCCGAGCACGCGGTCGCCGAACCACTGCCTGAGCAGCGCGCCCATGGCCTGGGCCGCCCCTTCGGCCACGGCGTCGTCCTTGTGTCTCAGGTAGGCGTATATCAGGTGGCAGAACGGTGGGTAGCGGAACAGCCGGCGCTCGTCCATAAGGTCTGTGTAGAAGCCGTCGAGGTCGTTGCGCACAACCTGCCCGATGACCGGCAGCTCCGGGCTTTTCGTCTGCAGTACTACCATGCCGCGCCTGCCCTTGCGCCCGGCCCGGCCGGCCACTTGCGCCATCATGGTGAAGGCGTACTCGTAGGCGCGGAAGTCGGGATAGTTGAGCATCGAGTCGGCGTTGAGTATGCCTACTACCGACACGCGGTCGAAGTCGAGCCCCTTGCTTATCATCTGCGTGCCTATGAGTATGTCGGTGCGGTGGGCGGCGAAGTCGCTTATCAGCCGTTCGTAGGCGTTGCGCGTGCGCGTGGTGTCGAGGTCCATGCGCGCCACGCGCGCGTCGGGGAACAGCTCCATCACCTTGTCCTCCACCTTCTCCGTGCCGTAGCCGCGGCCGCGCAGGTCGCGGCTGCCGCAGCATGGGCAGGCCTGCGGTACGGGGTACGTTCGGCCGCAATAGTGGCACGTCAGCTGTCCCAAGGCCTTGTGGTACGTCAGCGACACGTCGCACGTCTCGCACCGCGGCACCCATCCGCACTCCCTGCACTCTATCATGGGGGCGAAGCCGCGGCGGTTCTGGAACAGGATGGCCTGTCCGCCGCCGTCGAGCGCGCGGCGCACGGCCGACAGCAGCAGCGGCGAGAACGGCCCGGCCATCATCTTGCGCCGGGCGAGGTCCTTCGTGTCGACCACCGTTATCGCGGGCATCTGCATGCCGCCGAAGCGCTTGTCGAGGCGCACGTACCCGTATTTGCCCGTCCGGGCGTTGTGCCATGTCTCGGCGCACGGCGTGGCCGAGCCGAGCAGCACCTTGGCGCCGGTCATCGAGGCGAGCATTATGGCCGCCGAGCGCGCGTGGTAGCGCGGGGCCGGGTCTTGCTGCTTGAACGACGTCTCGTGTTCCTCGTCGATTATGACGAGCCCCAGCCTTGTGAACGGCAGGAGCACGGCCGAGCGCGCCCCGAGTATTACGTCGTAGGGCGAGGCCGACGCCTGTTTCTTCCATATCTCCACGCGCTCGGCGTCGGAGTACTTCGAGTGGTATATGCCCAGCCTGCCGCCCAGCACGGCCTGCAGCCTTTGGCGTATCTGCACGGTAAGCGCTATTTCGGGCAGCAGGTAGAGCACCTGCTGCTTCCTCTCCAGCGCCCTGAGTATCAGGTGGATGTATATTTCGGTCTTGCCGCTCGACGTCACGCCGTGCAGCAGCACTACGTTCTTCGTCCTGAAGCCTTCGGCTATCTTCCCGTAAGCCTCCTGCTGCACGCCGTCCAGCGGTTTCGTCCTTTCCGGACGAGGCTCTCCGCCGCCGTTGTTCAGGCGGCCTACCTCGCGCTCGTAGGTTACGAGCATCTTCCTGTCAACGAGGCTCTTCACGGTGGCCGCCGTGCAGTGGGCCGTGTTCATCAGCTCGTCGCGCGTCACCTCGGCCGGGCCTTCCGCCGTGTCCCGACGGCTCATTGCCAGGAAGCACGTGAAGGCCTTCAGCTGCTTGTCGGCGCGGCGCAGCATGCCGAGCGCCGCGTGCACGGCCCGCTCGTCCCCGAGCGCCGGGGCCAGGGCGAGGCATGTCTCCGTCTTAGGCTTGTAAGCGCCGGGCGATTTCAGCCCGCCGGGCAGCGCGGCCGACAGTACGTCGCCGGGCGCGGCCATGTAATAGTCGGCCAGCCACTGCCACAGCCTCAGTTGCGCGTCGGTGGCTATCGGCCCGTCGTCGAGCACGAGGCTGATGTCCTTGACGGCGAAGCCGGGCTTCACGCCGTGCCGCCTTACGATTATCCCCACGTACGTCTTGTTCCGGCCGAAAGGCGCGAGCACGCGCCTCCCGCGCTCCGCCTTGCCCTCAAGGGCGGGCGGAACGGAGTAAGTGAAGAGGCCGTCTAACGGCACTGGAAGGAGAACGTCGATGTAATGCATAATTCACAATTCATAATTCATAATCGGGCTGCGCCGTGCAAAGTTAATAAAAAATGGCAACTTCAATGTCTTGGATTATAAAAAGTGCGCGCGCAGCCCGATTATGCATTGTGAATCATGCATTGTGCATTGTGGATTATGCATTACGGATTACGTCGACTCCGTTCAGCTTGCGCCTCAGTTCCACGGGCGTGCACCCGAAATACTTCTTCACGTAGCGGCCGAAGAACGACGTGTTGGGGAAGTCCAGCTCGTTTGAAATCTCCTTGATGCTCTTGCGCGAGTTCCTCAGCAGGTGCTCTATGTCTTTCGACACGTAGGCGTCGATGATCTTCGACGCGCTCTTGCCGCACGCCTTCTTGCACACAACGGAGAGATACTTCGCCGTGATGCTCAGCTTGTCGGCATAGTACGTCACGGCGCGCGGCTTGGGGTACGACGACTCCAGCAGGCCGGTGAAGGCGTCGAAAATGTTCTCGGCCGACGACAGCGGCCGGGGGCCGAGCCCGGCGTACCCGTCGAACACGCGGCGGAACTCGAACACGAGCGCCTGCATCAGCCCGTCGATTATGTTGCCGCGGTAGGGGTTCGACTTGTCGGCCAGTTTCTTCTTAAGCAGTTCGTAGTATTTGTTGAACGTTTCCACGCCCTCTTCCGTCATGGTGAAGCGCGGGTGCTGCTCGAAGAACATCTTGAAATTCCAGCCCCTCGACGACAGCGGCAGCATGTTGAACGCATAGTCGAGCGATATGTACATGCAGCGGAACGTGAAGTCGCCGCTCGTCTCCCCATTGTCGATCACCGCCTCGGGCAGTACCACCACCACGTCGTTCGCGTGGGCCGTGTAACGCCTGTCGTCGACGTGGAACGACATGCTGCCCGACATGCATAAAATGAAGACCACGCCGTTCACGCGCCGTTCCCGGTCTACGTTTGCCATGCCGGGCAGCGCGTCGATTACGGCTATGCGCCCGTCGCTGTATTCAAGATACGCCGTGCCGGCGCCGTTGATTTCCCTTTGTCTTATGTCCATACGTCTCGTCGGTTTGTGGCGGGAGCCGGGGCCGCGGCCGTCGGCCTGCGCCCTTGTCGGCTCCGCGCCTGCAAAGGAACTAATTTTTATCGGAATAAGCGTTGTCCGTTTTTCCCGACGATTAGCCGAAATGTCAACACCGTAGTTAAAGATGCTCAACGCGCCCACGCCGCGCGTGGCGTAAAAGCTTGCCTTTCATGCGCCGAAAGGTAAGCTTTCAGGACATGAAAGTATAAAGAAAGTAAGAAAGTAAGAATGTAAGAAAGTAAGAAAATCGCTTGCACGGTTCGTGTTTTATGCTTATATTTGCAGCTCACAGAAGTTGACGACGCCGTGAGGCGGAGCAACGGTTTGAAAAATTGTTTTTCATGTAAAAGGGCGGCATTACTTGCCGCCCTCTTTGTTTTTGCCGTCGTTGAGCTTCATAAGCTTCGACTCCATCATAACGTCGATGCCCATCGCAGAGCCTGCGAATATGAACGCCTGCGCTGTGAACATGAGCACCGACGGCGAGATTTCGCCCGTCGGCGGGACTACGAACCCCGCAGCGGCCATGCCCGTGCCTGCCGCGAGCATGGCCACGGCGCAGGCACGGTTGAACGTGATGCGCGTCATGGCTCATGCCGTTTTTAGCGTCAAGGCTCCGAGGGGCCGGTCTCCTCGGTTGCGGCGTTGTACTCGCTGCGCTCCTTGTCGGTGATGAGGTCCTGCACGTTGATGAACCTCGTCAGCTTCAGCAGGCTTGGCGCTGTCAGGTTGTTGACGTTGGCACGGTTGGGGGCGAAGTTGAGCTTCACGCCCTTTATGTGCTCGGACACGTTGAAGTCCTGCAGCGTGTCGGCAGGCTTCGACTGTATCGATAGGTAGAACGTGCCAATCTCGCCGAACTGCACCTTGTTGCCTGCGAGCAGGAGCTCCAGCAGGCAGTCCTGCATCTTGTAGGCCACGCCGGCCACCTCGGCGCGCGTGAAGTTAGATCCGTGCTCGGCGATGTGCTGTATGAACTGGTTGAACGTGAGCGTTTTCAGGTGGCGTGCCCTGGCGTACCATTTGCCGTTGTATCGTGACGATTCGTTTTTGCACTGGTAATTTGCATACGGTAGTCCTGAATTGGTTGTTGCCATATATCCTCCTTTTTTTGTTAAACATATCTTGTCGGCTCTCTCCGCCTGCCCCGCGGCTGCAGGCATGGCACAAAGGTATGCTTTTACGGCGCGGCGGTGTCGGCTTGCGCGCCGTTAGGCACGGTTATGTACGGTTATTTCCGCGCGCGAAGCGTTTATGTCATAATTTTTCGCTATATTTGCATCATGGAAAAACAACGCTTCATCATACGCGCCTACGGGCGCACCGAGCTTGCCCAGATGTATTTCCCCGCCGTGTCGGCCGAGTCGGCATGGCGCAGGCTGAAACGGTGGATTGGGCTTTGCAGGCCTTTGGCCTGCGAATTGCGCCGGATAGGCTACGACCCGGCGCGGCGCACGTTCACGCCGCGCGAGGTGGCGGCCATCGCGGCCATGCTCGGCGAACCGTAGGCAAAAGGCCGTCTGCGGCGGCGAAAAAGGCCGCTTTACGCACGGTAAAACGCCGCTTTGGCGGCGGCAAACGCATGCTTTAACCGATAATTATAGAGATATAGCTAAGTTACCCCCCCCCGTTTACATTTTTTAACAGACGCAGGCGCGCGCGCGGCGGCATAACGCTGGCCGAGGCCGAGGCCGTGGCGTGCCGCTACGGCATGGGCGGCACAGTCGTCCGTGCATGCAGGGAGTACGGCGTTACGCCGCGCGAAGCCCTGGAGGACTTCGACCTCATACCGCCCGGAGCTACCGACGAAGATGTGCGCCTGCTGGCCTATACCGGCCACGGTTGCCGGTGATGATTGGGAAAAACGTTAGGTTTAGTTTTACTTAACGTTTTTTTTTTTTTGTTCAAACTTTTCTTCTTATATTTGCCGCCGAATCTTACTTCTTACATCTTACATTCTTACATTCTTCGTAAGGGGTTGAGTTTTTATATATATTATATATTATAATATATAATATATATAAATGTAAAACAAGGGTTGCGCGCGCCCTCACCGCACGAAGGATGTAAGATGTAAGAAAGTAAGAAAGTAAGAAAACGAGAAATTACCTAAAAAAAGGAACGAATGGAAAAGACACAGAAAAGCACTGAAGAACAGCAGCGGGCCGAGGCCGTGCGCCAGCTCGCGGGCTACCTCGGGCTGAGCGAGGAGCGCGTGACCACGCTGCTCGGCACAAAGGTCAGGGGTACGGCCGAGTTCGCCCAGACGGGCGACTTCCACTTCACCCCGGCCAAGGAGACGGGGCCGCGCCTGGAGCGCATCAAGACCACGCGCAACGGCTCGACGCTAACGCGCACCCTGCGCGACCATCCGCGGCTGAAGATGACGCTCCTGTCGGCGCCGGGCAGCGACGACCCCGAGGCCGACCTCGTGGAAGAGGCCAACCAGCTGTTCAAGACGATGAAGACGGACAAGGCCTTACCGGTGAAAGGCCGCACGATAGCCGATAAGGACGGCGTGCGCATACGCGCCGACACGCGCGCGGGCACGTTGAACGTGGCCATCAGCATACCGTTGGTCAAGGGCTGCGACTACGCAACCGTGCTCGCTAACAAGATGGGCGAGCTGTTCAAGGCCGTAACGCTCAACAAGGACAAACTAAGGAAACTCGAACCGAAATGATTAATACGTAAAGCAGACAACCACATGTTCACATACCAAGTTAACTTAACACCTAAAGTGTTCGCGTGCACCAAGGCCGACTTCACTCAAGTTGTGGTGAGCGACCTCGTGTGCAAGACATGCGCCGAGGTAACCCGGCTGAAGGCCGCCGAACTCGCCGCCGCCGACGAAGCCGAGCGCAAGCGGCTGCACGACGAGCAGGGCAGGCTGAAGCGCAAGTTGCCCGCGTTCATCTTCCAGGCCACGTTCCGCGGCGAACGGCGCAAGCAGGCCGACGCCGTGCTTAACGGCCTCGTGATGCTCGACTTCGACGCCGTTGCCGACCCCTCGACCACATTCGCCGCATGGCAGACACAAGGGCTTATCGAAAAGCTCGGCATCGTGCTCGTACACGTAACGCCGAGCGGCAGGGGGCTGCGCGTAGTGGCCAAGGCCGACGCAGGCAAGGGCAACCTTGCCGACAACCAGCACTATATAGCCGGGCAACTCGGCCTGAAGCTCGACGAGGCATGCAAGGACGCTTCGCGCATCAGCTTCGCCGTGCCGCTGGATTACATTTTGTTTCACTCAGACGAACTTTTTAATTATGAAAACAAGGAATACGATGAATTATATGGTGAAATGTATCGGGGCGGCGACAGCCGTGCCGTTGCTGCTGATGGTGTCGGCAGCGCTGCTGATAGTAAGGATGCCGTTCAAGGCGGCGGAAGCGGGGCTGAAAGCCCTGGCCCTGCTTGTGGGCGAAGCGTTCGACAAGGCGCTGGACTGGCTGATCGACAAGTAGAGCTGCCGCGCAACGAGTTTGGCGAACCCGTGTTCAAGGGCATAACCTACAAGGCCGTCGTCGAGGAGTGGTGGCGCAGGCAGGGCGGAAGCCCCGCCGTAGGCGAGCGCAACCAGAAGCTGCACCGCCTGGCCGCCCATCTGCGCTACATCTGCGACAACTCTGCCGACGCGCTCATGGAGGTGATGCCGTCATACGGCCTGCCGGAGGCCGAGATGCGGCAACTGTGCGAATCGGCCGTGAAGCTGAAGTTGTACGGCACGCCGCCAAAGGCCCTGCGCGAGGTGCTCGAAGCCCTCGGACTCGAATCGGCCGAGGAGGACGAAGCCATGACCGACGGCCGCGACATGGAGGCCGAATACTCGCGGCGGCTGGCTTCGCTGAAACTTCCGCCGGTGCTCGAAGCCCTGACCGCCCCCGTGCCCGACAACGTGAAGATAGGCGCGCTGCTCGCCGCACTGCCGATGATATACACGCTTGCGAGCCGTGTCACGTTCACCCACTTCGACGGAACGGAAACGCGCCTGTCGGGAATGACGTTCGTCATCGGCCCGGCAGCCTCGGGCAAGAGCTTCATCCTAAACCTCGACAAGCTGTTGATGGAGCCCATACGCATGGCCGACAAGGCGGGGCGCAAGGCCGAGCAGGAATACCGCGACTCGAAGGAGCTGAACAAGAACAAGCAGAAGCAGATGGAGAAGCCGCATCCGGTAATACGGATAACACCTATACAAATCTCCAACACGATGCTCGCCCTGCGCATGCGCGACGCGGTCGACCAGCAGGACCCCTCGCTGCACTTGCACGTGTATTCGTGCGAGGCCGAGCTTGCCACGGCGCTCAGGGCGCAGAAGGGCGGCTCGTGGATCGAGAAGAACGACATCTACTGCAAGTCGTTCCACAACGAGTACTGGGGCATGGACTACGCCAACGACCAGGCCATAAACGGAGAGATACAGGTGAACCTCAACCTCGTGATAAGCGGCACGGAGGACGCCTTCGACCGGCTCATACCCACGGCCACCGTTCTGAGCGGACTGCCCACGCGCCTGATGTACTTCGCGATGCCGCCGTCACACTACAAGATGATAGCCAAGGGCAGGAGGACTGTCGACAAGGCGCAGGAGAAGCTAATCAAGGACACGGCCTATTACCTTGACAAGACGCGCGGCCACGTCGACGCATCGAAGCTGACCGACCACATGTATCGATGGTGCGAGCGCATGGCCCGCCGCGCCGAGGTGGAGGACGACGAAGAGCTTGACGACCTGCGCAAGCGCACGGCGGTCATCGGCGAGCGTGCGGGCGTGGCCTACGCCCTGCTGGCGCAGCGCGACGCCTACGAGGACGGCGGGCGGCTCGTCATGGACAAGGACGTGCTGGCGTTCGCCGAGTTCGTGGCCGACTACTGCCTGTACTCGCAATACAGGAAGTTCGCCGAGCGCATGAAAGAGCAGAAGAAGCGCGTAACCGAAGCGGCCGGACTGAAAAGGCAGCCCATGCTGCTGGCTTCGGTCTTCAACATGCTGCCTAAGACGTTCACCATGGAAGACTTGTGCTCGCTGCGCCAAGGCGCAAGCCGCAACTCCCTCTACGCGAACATCAACCGGTGGAAGGCGAAGGGACTCATCGAAAAGTCCGATAATAAAAAATTCAAGAAAATAATAAGTAAAATCTAAAAACGAGAGAAGAAATGGAAAAGATAATGACAATACAACAAGTGATGCCCGTCAACGAACGTGAATATACCGACCGCAGCGGCCAGTTGCAAAAGTTCGTCAGCCGCGGCCTGCTGCTCTCCGACGGCGTTGACAGGATGTATGCCGAACTTACCGGCGAGGGCGCGCGGCGCACCGACCTGGCAGCCGGACAAACGTGCACGGTACAGATGGTGTGCAACGCAAGGCGGTGGGAGGACAAGAACCACGACGAGCGCTATTCCAACGACATAACCATAATACGCATAGGAATATGAAAGCTGCAAAGGTAATAGGAGCCGTGGCATACGTGCTCCGCATGATAATCGACGTCATACGCACATTGAAAAAGAAGAAAGGAGGCAGTAATGGTAAAGCCCAGGGGGATAAGGAACAACAATCCGCTTAACATACGCCACGGGTCACAATGGCAGGGCCTGCGCAAAAGACAGACGGACAAGGACTTCTGCCAGTTCAAGGACATAACGTACGGCTACCGCGCGGCATTCCGCCTGCTGTTCAACTACTACCACGTCTACGGCATTAAGACGCTCAGGGGGATAATACTAAGATGGGCGCCGCCCGCGGAGAACGCCAGCGATGTTTACGTAGAGACGGTCAGGCGTTATTACGCCGCGTACAGCGGCAAGGCGTTAGAAGCCGACGCCATACTGCCGCCGCCGGCAAGGAACAGGGCGGTGTGGTGCTCGATAGTGAGGGGGATGACGGCTGTCGAATGCGGCTCGAAGTGGGCCGACGACCCTTGCACGCCCGGCGACATTACTAAGGGTTACGTGCTTGCGTTCGGCCATGCACAAAGATAATTTGTTCCGTATTTGTTTAGGTTTTTAGTTGTTTTTTTCCCGGGCGGTCCGCGAGGATAGCCCGGACTCTTAAATACTTATGATCATGACCTGAAAGTATTGAACCGTAAATCTTACAATCTTACTTTCTTACATCTTACATTCTTTATCCCATCTGCCCCTGCCGTGCCTCCGCTCTGCGTTTTATCCGTCGGTGACGTTGAGCGGCAGCGCCCATGTCCGCAGCAACAGCGTCCTAAAGACTTTTTACAACGTTGCCGCCATGCACGTGTTCCCCTTGAAGGATTTTGACCTCGGCCTGTCGTGGGACTACAATCTGCTTGAGGTCGGGCACGGCCGCTACCGCCATAACAGCTTCGTTGACGCCTCGGTGCGTTATGCCGCTTCCAAACGGTTGGAGTTCAGCCTGCGGCTTACTAACGTTTTCAACCGCAAAACGTATGAGGAAGCATCGTTCTCGGGGCTGGACTATAATTATTACAGCCTGCCCTTGCGGGGGCGTGAAGCTATGCTGTCGGTCAGTGTCAGCTTCTGACGTACCGGCGTTTACGCCGGCAGCCATGGCGGCTTGATGATAAATCCCAAACCGGTCATCAGACTTTTGAATAAGGTAATATCCTGACATTACGGTCTAATGACCGGTTTGGGTTTCCTTCCTGCCTGCGGCGGCCGTCCGCCGCGGTTTTCTCTCATTCGAGTTCTATCGTGTTTTGGCCCTTGGCCGCGGCTTCGCCGGCGGCCTGCTGCGCCTGGGGCGCGTGGGCCGTGGTTGTTGCGCCGGCTTCGGTTGTCGCTCCGCCGGCCTGCTGCGCGGGCGCGGCTGCGGCTTGCGCGGCCTGGGGGTCGGGTGCCGGCTCCGCCTTTTGCGGCGCGGGTGCCGGCCTGTTCAGCTCGGGATAGCTCGTGCGCGTATGGTATATGGCCTTGAGCCTGTCGGTCATCACCTGCTTGGCCACGGCTATGTCGTGGAACGTTATCGGGCAGTTCTTGAAGTGGCCCTCGTCCGTCTGCTGGTCTACGAGCCTGTCGACGAGCTTGGCTATGCCGTCCTCGGTGTACTCGGGCAGCGAGCGCGCGGCGGCCTCCACGGTGTCGGCCATCATGAGTATGGCCTGCTCGCGCGTGAAGGGGTCGGGGCCGGGATAGGTGAACAGCGTGTCGTCTACGGGCTCGTCGGGGTGCTCGTTCTTGTAGGATATGTAGAAGTACTTGGTCTTGCCCGTGCCGTGGTGGGTGCGTATGAAGTCCTTTATCACGCCGGGCAGTCCGTTCTTCTCGGCCGTCTTCAGCCCCTCGGCCACGTGGCTTATCACTATCTGCGCGGCGTCGATGCGGGGCATCGCGCTAAGGGGGTTGGCCCCGCCCATCTGGTTCTCGGTGAAGTAGGCGGGGTTCTTCATCTTGCCTATGTCGTGGTACATGGCACCCGTGCGCACGAGCTGGGCCTTGGCCCCTATCTTGTTGGCTATCTCGGCGGCGAGGTTGCCCACCATCACCGAGTGCTGGAAGGTGCCGGGGGCCACCTCGCTGAGCGTGCGCAGCAGCCGCTTGTTGGTGTTGGACAGCTCGATGAGCGTGACGTTCGACGTGAAGCCGAACATCTTCTCGACTATCAGCATGAGCGGGTAGGCGAAGAGCAGCAGCACGCCGTTGGCCGCGAAGTACATGTACATGCCGTGGTCCATGGTCGTGATGCTGTTGTCCTGCATCAGCTGCAGGGCGAAGTACACGGCGCTGCTGCCTACGGCCACGAGCAGGGCTGTCTTGAATATCTCGGCGCGCTGCGACAGCTCGCGCAGCGAGTATATGGCCACGAGGCCGGCGGCGAGCTGCACTATGATGAACTCGTACTGGTATTTCACGGCGGCGGCGCATACGAGCACCATCGTTACGTGGGCGTTGAAGGCCGTGCGCGAGTCGAGGAATATGCGTATGAATATGGGCGTCATGGCGAAGGGCAGGATGTAGACGCTGAGCACGTTGTGCTCCATCATGAGCGATACGAGCACGGGGAACACCGTTATCATCGTGTAGAGCATGGCTATGCTGCGGGGCTTGTCGAGGTAGTCCTTGCGGAAGAGGCGTATGTACGTGGTGAAGAGCACCACGAGCGTCAGCACGAAGAGCGTCTGCCCGGCTATGGTCGACGGCACGGCGGCGGCGTCGGCGCTGCGCCGCCGCGTCTCGCGCTCGAACGAGCTGAGCACGCGGTAGGTGTGGGCGTCGACTATCTCGCCGCGGTCTATTATCTTCTGGCCGCTGAGCACCATGCCGCCGGCCAGCGGTATGCCGCTGAGCATGTCGCCGAGCTCGGCCTCGCTGCGGTCTTCGTCGTAGACGAGGTTGGGCTGTATGTACTCGTTGAGGTTGCAGCGTTGCAGGGTCTGCTTGGCGGCGGCTATCTTGGGGTCGGAGAAGAGCCGCTCGTAGGCGGTCATCGTGGAGAGCAGGCCCGATATCTCGACGCTCGTGGCGCTCTTGCCGCTCACTATGCGTATTACGGCGAGCGTGTCGCGGCTGAGCTCGGAGTAGACGGCGGCGTCGATTATGCCCTCGTTGTACAGCCGCGTGAGGCGGTCGGCTATCAGCGCGGCGTATCCGGGCGGCAGGCCCGGTATGCCGTCCTTGTACTTGCGGGCGAAGCGCGCCACCTGCTGCTTGCCTACGTCGGCCATGCTGTTGAAGTACGGCTCGAAGGCGTCGGCCATGCTGTCGCGCTCGGCCTTGATGGCCTCGTCGGTCTTGTAGATGGGGAAGTCGAACTTGGCAATCAGCGGGCTGTACATCCACGGCTTGCCTATGTCGTAGCGGAACTGCGGCCCGCTGTTGCGCGGCAGGAAGAACACTATTACCGCCACCGTGCCGGCCACGAGCATTATGTACAGCAGCCAGCGGCTTACGTGCTTGTTGTTTGTATTGCTGAATCTTGACATTTTGTTGTTTGTTTTTCAGCAGACAAGTGACGGGCGGACGGGCAGGCAAGGAGATTTGCCTTGTTGTCCGTCACTCGTCTGCTTGTCACCTGCCTACTTGTTACTCGTCTGCTCATAACTCGTCACTCGTTTGCTTGTCTGCTTGTCACTCGTCTGCTTGTAAACTCATTTGTCTGCGAAAATACTAAAAAAATACTCTACTTTGGCAAAATTGTTATACTTTTGCACAAAATTTATGAGATAACAAGCTAAAAAGGCAATGGAAGATAGAAAAGTGAGGGTGCGTTTCGCGCCCAGCCCTACGGGCGCGCTGCACATCGGCGGCGTGCGCACGGCTCTTTACAATTACCTGTTCGCGCGCCAAAGGGGCGGCGAGATGGTGTTCAGGATCGAGGATACCGACTCGTCCCGGTTCGTGCCGGGGGCCGAGGAGTACATCATCGAGTCGTTCCGCTGGCTCGGCGTGAAGTTCGACGAGGGCGTAAGCTTCGGCGGCGCGCACGGCCCTTACCGCCAAAGCGAGCGGCGCGCCATATATAAGGAATATGTCGACCGGTTGCTCGGGGAGGGCAAGGCCTACGTCGCGTTTGACACTCCCGAAGAGCTGGAGGCCAAGCGCCGGGAGGAGAAGAACTTCCAATACGACGCACGTACGCGCATGCGGATGCGCAACTCGCTCACGATGGCGAAGGAGGAAGTCGACGCCCTCGTGGCCGACGGCGTGCAGTACGTGGTGCGCTTCAAGGTGGAGCCGGGCGAGGAGGTGCACGTCAACGACATGATACGCGGCGACGTGGTGATAAAGAGCGACATCCTCGACGACAAGGTGCTCTACAAGAGCGCCGACGAGCTGCCAACGTACCACTTGGCCAACATCGTCGACGACCACCTGATGGAGATAACCCACGTGATCCGCGGCGAGGAGTGGCTGCCCAGCGCGCCGCTGCACGTGCTGCTCTACCGTGCCTTCGGCTGGGAGGACACGATGCCCCGCTTCGCCCATCTGCCGCTGCTCCTGAAGCCCGACGGCAAGGGCAAGCTGAGCAAGCGCGACGGCGACAGGCTCGGATTCCCCGTGTTCCCGCTCGAGTGGCACGACCCCAAGACTGGCGAAGTGAGCAGCGGATTCCGCGAGCAGGGCTATTTCCCCGAGGCCGTCATCAATTTCCTCGCCCTGTTGGGGTGGAACCCCGGCACCGAGCAGGAGCTGTTCACCATGGACGAGCTCGTCAAGCAGTTCGACATCGCCAAGTGCAGCAAGGCCGGGGCGAAGTTCGACTACAAGAAGGCCGTGTGGTTCAACCACGAGTACATCCTGCGCAAGAGCGACGACGAGATAGCAGGGCTGTTCGCCCCGATAGTCGCCGGCAACGGAGTCGACGAGCCGATGGAGCGCGTAAGGCAGGTGGTGGCCATGATGAAGGACCGCGTCGACTTCGTGAAAGAGCTGTGGCCGCTTTGCTCGTTCTTCTTCATTCCGCCTACGGAGTACGACGAGAAGACGGTGCGCAAACGCTGGAAGGCCGACTCGGCGCAGGTCATGACCGAACTGGCCGCCGTGCTCGACGGCCTCGACGACTTCTCGATCGAGGCTCAGGAAACGGCCGTGATGGCATGGGTCGGGGCCAAGGGCTATAAGCTCGGCGACGTCATGAACGCCTTCCGCTTGGCTCTTGTCGGCATAGGCAAGGGCCCGGGCATGTTCGACATCAGCCATTTCCTCGGCAAGGACGAGACGCTCAGGAGGCTGAGGCGCGCCATAGAGGTGTTGAAATGATGTCTTTTTTTGACTTATGGATAAGCGCGGCGCGCCGTGGAAGCAGATGTTCCACGGCGCGCCTTCTTGTTTCCGGCACAGCCGCATTTTATCCGTAATAAACGTAAAAGGCCGCCACGCTTGTCTTGCGTGGCGGCCTTTTGTTTCATGCAACGGCGCTTGGCGCGGCGGCGTGCGGCGTCATTTCACTATGATCTTCCTGCCTCCGGTGACGTAGATGCCCTTCGGCAGGCTCTTAAGGTCGGCCGTAGTGCCTATGCGCAGGCCGCTTATGGTGTAGACGGGGGCGTCTTCTCCTTCAGCCTCTACGGTGCTTATTCCGGTAGGCTGGTTGACGGTGAATGCCGCCGCGGGGCCGGCCTCGACGTACTCGCCTGTGGCCGGGTCGACGTAATAAGTGGTTATCTGGCCGTCGGCCGATACGATGTTGAGCCGTTCGATGAGCGTCGACAGGTCTTGTTCTATCTCGTCGCAGTGTGTGTCGCCGCCGTTCAGGGTGACGTCTCTCTCGGTAAAGGTTCCGCCCGTTCCGCCTCCGTTGAGTCCGACGAGCAGTATGTTATACCTTATCACGCCCTTGTAGAATCCGCCTGAGTTGCCGAGGTAGGCGCGGAAGCGCAGCATGCCGTCGGTGCCGACGTCGGGCGTGAGCACGCGGAGCGAGTCGACCGTTACCGCCGGACTGCCTTCCGCGGTCTGCTCTACGTCGAGGGTGAACGTGCCGGCCGTGCGCCTTTCGCCGAGCAGGTTTTCATAGTAAACCTCGTATTCGTGCCTGCCGGGCTCGCCGGGGGCGGTGAACGTCATGGTGAACGTGCTGCTCCGGCCGGCGTCGATGGCGGTTTCGGTCTCGGCGACGGCTTCGCCCGTAGCCGCGGCGGCTATGCCTACCGTGCCGCTGAAGTAGCTGCCGTTGTTTGCGAGGGTGAAGCTTACGGCCGTCTCAAGTCCGGTGTAGGCCCGTCCGCCGTCTACGTCCACCCCGCCGTCCAGGCTGAGCTCCGTCGCCGGGGCTTCGCCGCTCTTGGTTACGCTGAACGCCACTTCGCCGTCGCCTTCTATCCTCCGTCCCGTAGCGGGGTCGTAGTATCCCGGCGTTATCGTGCCGGTCATTTCGTCCACGCCGTGCCATTCGAGCATGTACTTCGTGTCTATCTTCACTCCGCCGGTCTTGCTCTCGCCCTTGTTCACCCTCAGTTCGTCGCCGTAGAACGTCCATGTGTATCCGTTGAAGTGTACGAACGCCAAGGCGTAGCCTTCGTAGAAGCCGCCCGAGTTGCTCAGCTCGACGTGCGCTACGAGCTCTTCGTCGGTTGTGAACACGGTCTTGTCGAGCGTTATGCCCTTAACGGAGATTTCGGGTGCGCCTGCCGCCGGCTGTTGTGCTATGACGGTGAACAAGCCTACGGTGTCCGACTCTAAGTACTCGCCGTCGAAATATACTAGGAACTCCTCTTCCGCCGCGTCACACTCAAAGGGCAACGAGGCGAGCATTACGGCCGTTTCTCCATGGTCGACCGTAATATTTTCTTCAAAAATGATATGGTTGCGCTTCGTGTTCTTCACGTAAACAATACCGTTGAAATAGTCGCCGTCGTTCCTGATCGGGATGTCGGCCTCGGCTGTGTAGCCTGCATAGGCCGAGCCGCCGCTTATATTGACGCCGCCGGCGAGAGACAGGCTGCGTTCTGACACCTCACCCTCGGTTACGGTTGCGCTGCCGCCGGCCACCGTGACGACGAGCGTCGTAACGAGGCCTGCGCCCTCAACGCCTTTCATAGGCTGCCATTCGTCCGGTTCCGGGCCGCTTATGGGGCGCAGGGTGTATGTGCCGTCGGGCAGTCCGCCGGGCAGTGTGTAGTTTATATGGTAGGACTCGAAGTAATAGTCCGCCGGCAGCTCCTGTGTCATGACGCAGGAGCCGTCGGCCAAGTTACCGTCCTTGTCGTACAAGGCCGTGCCGACGTAGCCGTTAAAGTCCTTGCCGCGGCATATCATCCTCTTTACGTTGTAGTCGATTACGCCTCCCGGCAACACCGTCCTGTGCGTCAGGTTTTCGAGAGCGTCGTAATACATGTTGTTCTCATAGGCGGTCTCACCCTCATGGCCGGCCGGCTTGATGCCGTAAATTATATCCTGGTTGAAAGAGTAGCCCTCGCCCGCCAAGTCTTCAGGATTGAGCACGGCAAGGTCGTAATACCCGTCGAGCAGTCCGCTCCAGCCCCAGTTTATGTGGTAAAGTCCCGTTTCGTCATAGCCGTCACAGATGAAAAGGTGGCCGCCGTCCTGACTGTTGCCCGAGTATAGCACAGGCCTGCCTTCGTCAAGTTCGCGTCGTATTATGTTTTCCCACTCGGCCGTAGTGAAGTGCTCGCGGTAAATGTGCGTGCATGATTGGTCGAAGTTGAACCTGCCGATAAGCATGGCCGGCGTCAGCGACGCCCCCGACGCGTTTGTACAGTAGTCCATCTCGGTGCCCACTCCGCAGGCGTACATAAGTGTGGCCACGGCCTGTTTGGCGTATTCGTCTGAGTTGTCAGAGTAATCTAAGGTCATCCGCTCATAATCGAACACATAGTCCTCAAGGTTCTCGGTTATGGCGAAGTTGTGCGTGCCCGTAGTATAGCTTACCGTGCCCGTGCCGTGCGCGGGATAGCCCCAATAATACATCACCTGGGCCATGGCCGTGGCCACGCATCCCGTCAGGCTGCGCCCTCCGTGCCCTTGGTCGTAAGGGCAAAGCATGTTGTACGGCTCGCCCTGCCCCCATTGCGTCTGCACCATTGGCTTTACGCCCATACCGTATGACTTGGCGGCCACGGCCTGCATCCCTGCCGGACTGCTGTCGCCCACAATCGAGGCCATGGCCGCCTCTACGGCCCCGAACCACCAGCGCACGCCCGGGTGCGCGGCGTCCTCGGCGTAGCCGCCCTCGTCCGTATAGGCGAGTATCGGGCGCACCCGGTCGTCGCCTGCTACGACCACCATTCCGCCGCCGTCTCCGTTGTTGAACACGTAGTAGAGCGTTGCGTCTACGGCCTTGCCCTTAGTGCCTACGGCCTGCTTGGCCAGTGTCAGTTGCGGCGCGCCGGCCGCCGCGCCGTCCTTGGCCGGCGCGTTGAGCCTTGCCTTGCCCAGTGCCTTCATGGCTTCGGCCCGCGCCTGTTCGAGGCTTACCGGAGCCGCCACGGCCGCCATGACGGCCGCGAGCAGCATTGTCGTTGTTAATAGAAGCTTTTTCATATCGTTTAGGTTTATTGGTTTTCCATCGTATGCGCGGTGTGTACACCATGCGTTTACTCCGTGCGCAATAATATCTCCAAGCAAGGCCAAAGTTAGTGAATTTTATCCGTTCGGCGGTTGAAATAACATTTTTTAAGTCCTCCAAGTCGGTTTTTCCCATAGCCGCAGTCGGCCGCCGCCGCATGAGGGCTTTTCCCTGCAAGCATGTCGGTTTGTTGCCGCCTGCTTGCCTGCTTGCCCCTTCATGTATAGAAATCACTTTTTTTTCAACCGTATTTACTTGTTTCGGGTTGCATAAAGCTGTTTTTCCGGTTAAATTCATTACTTTTGTGTCACGTTACGGGCTGTCCGTTATGCAAGGTGCGGCCTTATTGTTAATATTAAAATATTATCGACAATGTGGATTATCTTATTCTTCGTCCTGCCGTTCGCAGGTTTTTCTTATGTCATGTGGCATGTGTGGTGCCTGCTTCCCGTGGGCCTGCCGCTTAAGTGGGCCGTCGTAGCGGCGTGCGCCATGATGTTGTGTACGACGTTTCTCAACTTCTCCCACGCTGTTGACGGCATGCCCCTGCCGCTCGCCCGCGCGTGTTACGAGACGGGCAACTCGTCGGTCTTCGTCCTGCTCTACGCCGCCCTGCTCTTCCTCCTGCTCGACTTGGGCCGGCTCGTCGGCCTCGTTCCGCGCGCGTGGCTGTACTCCAACTGTCTTTCCTTGGCCGTAATCGTAGTGTTGCTCACGGGCGTTTTCACCTACGGTTACTTCAACTATATGGACAAGCGGCGGCATACGGTCGACCTGCCCACGGCCAAGGACGTAGGCGGAGGGGTTAAGATAGTGATGGCGAGCGACCTCCACCTCGGCTACCACAACCCGCGCAAGGAACTGGCGCGGTGGGTCGACATGATAAACGCTGAGCGGCCCGCCCTCGTCTTGTTAGGGGGCGACGTGGTCGACGGCTCGCTCCGCCCGATCGTTGCCGAGGACATGGCCGCCGAACTGCGCCGCGTCGAGGCTCCGGTGCTGGCCTGTCCGGGCAACCATGAGTATTACGCGGGCTTTGAAGGCTCGGCCGACTTCTACCGCGACGCCGGCATAACGCTGCTGCGCGACAGTGCCGTGACGGTAGGCGGCATAGCGGTCGTAGGCCGCGACGACCGTTCCAATCCGCACCGCAAGAGCCTCGGGGCGTTGATGCGCGGCGTTGACAAGTCGAAATACGTCATCCTGCTCGACCACCAGCCTTACCATCTCGAGCAGGCCGAGCGCGCAGGCGTCGACTTCCAGTTCAGCGGGCACACCCACCACGGACAGCTTTGGCCTATTTCGTGGATAACCGAAGCCGTCTACGAGGACGCCTACGGCCCGTGGCGGCGCGGCTCGACGCGCTACTACGTAAGCTCGGGCTTGGGGCAGTGGGGCGCTAAGTTCCGCATCGGCACATGCTCGGAATATGTCGTTGCCACGGTGCACGCCAAGTGATTGGCGCACGGATGCCGGCTGACTCTCTGAAAATTGTAAGCAAATAGCGTCTTTCTGATTAACGTAATTGCTTTTAATGGGCTACGCCTTTATGATGTGTAATTAATCGGCAGGCTTTAAATTACAATATAAAACACGGCAAACGGCGTTGCAAACGATGGCCTTTTACGCTCTAAAAGGTAGTCTTTTGCAACGCCGTTTGCCGTGTATGAAGAAGTTAAAGAATTTAAAGAAACGTGAGTTCGGTATAAGAAATTAGAAAATGAAATCATTCTAAAGTGTAAGAAGTCGGTGGCATTCTGTCATTCCGGGCCGGGACCCGGAATCCAGGAAAAAACACTTTCGTCAACAACTTGGTTGCATACACTGGATTCCGGGTCCCGGCCCGGAATGACAGAATGCCACCGACTTCTTAAATCCAATATAACAACGGTACTTTTGTGGAATAATCCTTATACCGAACAGACGTATGAATATGCATGACTATTGGCTCTAACTTCTTTAACTTCTTTAATTTCTCTAACTTCTTTAATTTCATTTTTCTTAATTCTTACCCCTTAATTCTTAATTTAATCCTTACCTTTGCATACGGAATAAATAAAATAGTAAAGACGTATGGCATTGATAAAGACAGTTAAGGGTCTCGCCCCGAAGTGGGGTAGGGACTGTTATTTCAGTGAGACCGCAGCGATTGTGGGCGAGGTTACCATGGGCGACGAATGCTCTGTGTGGTTCAACGCCGTAGTGCGCGGCGACGTTGCGCCCATAACGATGGGCGACAGGGTGAACATTCAGGACGGCGCGTGCGTGCATGTCACCAATACTACCGGCCCCGTACTTATGGAGGACGACGTGACCGTAGGCCACAACGCTACGGTGCATGCCTGCACGATACGCCGCGGCGCGCTGATAGGCATGGGAGCCACCGTGCTCGACAACGCCGAGGTGGGCGAGGGCGCGATAGTGGCCGCCGGGGCGCTTGTGTTGCAAGGCACTAAAATCGGCCCTCACGAGATATGGGGCGGAGTGCCTGCGAAGTTCCTGAAAAAGACCCGTCCCGACCAGGCCGAGAGCTTCGCCAAGCACTATGTGGAGTATTCCAAATGGTATTT